>DYOF01000105.1 GCA_020720665.1 Acetofilamentum sp.
ACAAAATGTTGATGTTTTGATGTTTAAATATTCAATTTAGATTTTTAAATTATAAGTAAACTCGGTATAAAAATCCTACAATTTTAAGTTCGCACAAAAGCGATATATTAAAAATTGTTCGGCTTTTTTTTACATCAAAAGAGTTTCGTTATTAAATCTCGCAATATCTTTGATAATGAATAATAAAATTTATTAACGGTATATAATAAAAAAAAAGACAGTCGAAAAAACTGTCTTTAAATTTCAGGGTGGTAGATGGGACTCGAACCCACGACCCTCGGAACCACAATCCGATGCTCTAACCTACTGAGCTACAACCACCATTTATGAGGGTGCAAATATCATATTATTTAAGCAATTATGCAAACAATTTTTATGTTTTTTTAATGATTCCAAAACCCCTGTTTTTTAACAAGTTCCAGTAAAGATTTTGAAAAATGTATATTATTTTCTTTTGTATATCTTTTTTCTGTGAATATTTGAGCTAAGGATTGTGTTTTGTTTTCTTTAATTAATTGCCGGGTGAAATCACTTTCTTCAAGCTCTTTATAAATTTCTTCAATATCAGCTTCCGAGAAATCATTATACGCTTCATAATGCACTACGGCTCTTTCAGGTAAGCGGCCGGTTAAATCAGGGTTTTCATTCGGATATCCTATTGTTAATGTTGTTACCGGAATTACACCGTGGGGTAATTTTAAAACTTCAATAATTTTTTCGGCCGTGTAATTCGTTGTTCCCATATAACAAATTCCTAAGCCTTCATTTTCGGCAGCTAATGCACAATTTTGAGCCGCTATAACCGCATCAATACTTGCCGTATAAAACCATAAAAAATTATCGTAAGCCGGCTCTGTACCTCTTTGTTTACACCATTTGTTGAACCTGTTCAAATCTGCACAAAATGTTAAAATTAACGGCGCTTGTTTTACCGCTTCTTGGTTAAAATGTAAGGGCAATAATTCATTTTTTTTTGCTTCTTCTTGCGTTACAATTATAGCGTATGCCTGCATATTGCCGGTATTTGAAGCTCTTATTCCGGCTTGTAATATCCGGTTAAGAATATTTTTTTCGATTTTTTTTTCGCTATACTTACGAATCGATTTATGGTTTAAAATGGTATTAATCATTGTTTAAATTTAATTTATTAATTCAGCTACACCGTGTCTGATAATTTCAATTGTATCGCCGGTACAATCAACAACTGTTGATGCTTCAATTTTACCGTATCCTCCGTCAATAACGGCATCAACCGTATTTATGTACTTTTCGTGTATCAAGGTCGGATCGGTCATATATTCTGTATATTCATCATCGGCGTGTACGGATGTAACTAAAATCGGATTATTCAATGTTTTTACAATGGTTCGTACAATATTATTATCGGGGATTCTGACACCGATTGTTTTTTTACTGCTTCTGAAATAATTCGGAATATTGTTATTAGCTTCAAGAATAAATGTGAACGGTCCCGGTAAGTTTTTCTTAATCATTTTAAAAACCGTATTATGCATCGGTTTTGTATATTCCGAAACGCTGTTCAAATCTCCGAAAATAAAAGAAAAATCAGCATCTTTTAGTTTAACTCCTTTTAATAAAGCCAATTTTTCTACAGCTTTTTTACTGTTCATGTTACAAGCAATACTATAAACAGTGTCCGTGGGAATAATAACTAATCCTCCGTTATAAATAATATCCATAATTGTGTTAAATTGCCTTCCTTCCGGGTTTTCTTCAAAAATTCTTAATAACATAAGCCATATTTTATTTCTGCAAAAGTAACAATCTTATGTCTTGTAAAAAATGCATTTTATCATTTATAAAATTTATAAAACATTTGCAAAAGAATAAATGATGAATAACAAGTTAAATTACTAATTTCATTATGGTTTACTTACATTGAATTTAATTCTTGAACAAGCAATTCAACATCATCATCCGAAAATCCTTTTTCTTTACATGCTTCTTCTAATGTTCCCCAAATCGGTGCTCCGCACGCAATACAACGAATGCCTTTTTTTGCCGTATAATTAACCGCAAACGGATAATTCTCAACCAAATCTTCTATTAAGATGTGTTTTTCTATATTTTTTTCAGACATATTAAAAATATTGATTTTAAATTTTATATTAGCAAAAATATTAATTTCAAATGAACTTTATAAAAATTATTCCAAACGTAAAAAAAACCCTTACGGCAATTTTGCTTATTTCCTTTTTTGTCAACAGCATTTCAGCTCAAATCACAAATGATATAAAAAGTTATATTGAAAACAGTTTTGCCGGAAATTATCTTACAAGCTACAAAATATTACAAAGCTTAAAAATTTCTGACCCAAATAATAAATTAACGAATTTAGCTTTTGCAAATTATTGGCTAAGTTTATACGAAACCACCGGAAATAATGAAAAATATCATACATTATGTAAAACGGAAGCCGAAAAACTAAATAAACCATTTTCACAACAAACAATATTAACTCCGGATGAGGTTTACAATATTATATCGGCAAAAGCAATTCTCTTGAAAATACAGGTTTCAAAAAAGCAATACCTAAAAGCAGCAAACGAATTTAAAAGTATAATTAAATATACTGAATATGCCTTAGACCATGAGCAATATTTAAAAATGAAAATCATTTCCGGTTTATATAATTATTATGTTGAAACAGCCAAAGAAGATTATCCGGTTATATATCCGGTTTTGCTTTTTTATCCGAAAGGGAATAAAAAAAAAGGGCTTAAGTTATTAACCGAATGCTCCCGGTCTGACGATATCTTCATCAGCACAAGAAGTAAATTATACTTAGCCGTCATTTATACTAAAGACGAAAAAAATTATATTGAAGCTGAAAAAAATTATACCGAATTATTAAACCGTTATCCTAAAAATGTTCAATGGCGAAAAGAATATATCGATATGTTAATTGCTTTCGGAAATATTGAAAAAGCAAAAATTGAAAGAGAAAAACTAAAAAATGTAATTAAATCAAGTACACAACTGACCGAAGAACAAAGAATTTTTCTGTCAAAACAATAAAAAATTTTAATTAAGTTGCAACCTTTACGAATTAATTGATGTCATGTGATTGAAACAAGATGATTGATTTAAGTAAAATAATTGAAAAGTGCAAATCATACGACAAAAAAGCCCAAAAAGAACTATACGATGTATATTCTCCGGTTTTGTTCGGTATATGCCTGAGGTACTCTGATTCAACTTTTGAGGCAGAGGATGTTTTACAAGAAGGATTTATCAAAATTTTTACAAAAATCAATAATTTTAAAGGTGACGGTTCTTTTGAAGGTTGGATGCGAAAAATTATTGTGAATACAGCAATTTCTAATTACCACAAAAACAAAAAACATAATTCTGTTTTAAATATCGATCAAGTAACAGAAACGAACGATGAAAACAGCATGTTTAATTCCGAAGAGTTTACACAAGAAGAATTATTCAGTGTAATAAATAATCTTCCGGAAGGTTATAAAATGGTTTTTAACTTATATGCAGTTGAAGGTTATAAACATAAAGAAATAGCCGAATTATTAAATATTAATGAAAACACATCAAAATCACAATATTCAAGAGCAAAAGACAAAATAAAAGAAGCACTGGAACAAATTTCAAAAATTAAAAAAGAACATGGCGTTAAATAATAAACATATTGAAGATTTATTTAAAAGCGGATTGGAAAATTTATCAATTAACCCGTCAAAATCTGTTTGGGTTAAAATAAGCAAAAATTTAAGTGCTGTAAATTTTCTTAGGTTTAATCCTTATAAACTGAATATCTATTACGCAATTATTATGGTAAGTGCTGTAACAATATTGGTAATTAATCCGTTTAACTCAAAAAAAATTGCCGATAATAATCTTCAACAAGAAATAATTAACTCAGGCAAAACTTCTTATCCTGAAAAAACTATTTTAATTGAAGAACATTCGAATAAAAACGAAAAAACTATTGAAATAACCCATTTACAAAACAAAATTGAGAATAATACTATTGAAAATTCGGATAACGAAATAAACGATAAAATTATAAACGAAGAAAAAATTAATACAACTGAAAACATTGAACATAACATAAAAGCAGTTTCAAACGACGAGGAACAAAACAAACCGAAATTAGCCGAACCTTTTGCCGATTTCTCCGCAAGTGAATATATTGCATGTGTTCCGGTTACAATTCATTTTTATAATGCATCCGAAAATTGCGACCGTTACTTATGGGATTTCGGAAACGGGAAAACGTCCTCGGAAATACATCCGACTTTTATGTTTAACACTGCCGGCAAATATACCGTAACATTAACTGTTACTGCCGGCGGTGTTTCAAATTCACTTTCAAAAGAAATAACTGTTAACCCGAAACCCGAAACAAATTTTATTATATCAAATGCTGAGAATCTGTTTCAAACAGATGAGCTAAGATTTGCAAACCTTAGTACCGGTTTTAAAACATGTATTTGGAACTTCGGTGATAAAAACACATCAGGTTTTACTCATCCGACTCATTCATATGACAATCCCGGAACTTATAAGGTTTCACTGATATGTGTTTCCGAAAAAAATTGTTCCGACACCTCTGAATTTATCAGTTTGAAAATAAAAGATACAAAATATCTTATAAAAGCTCCCACTGCATTTTCGGTTGATAAAAACGGTCCGCTGAACGGATACCTTCCTGAAGGAACGTATTCAAATAATATTTTTAAACCCATTTTTAATTCAGAATTATCAGAATTTCATCTGAGAATATATAACCGTTTCGGAAATATGGTTTTTGAAAGCAATGAACAAAATTTCGGATGGAACGGATATTACAATAATCAGCCGGCACCCGAAGACACTTATATTTGGATGTGTTCGGGCAAATTTATAGACGGTGAAAAATTTATTAAAACCGGAGATATAACACCCATAAACAATAGAAATCAATAATTTTTTCAATACCTGTTTTTTTTAGCCGTAAGATTTTTCTTGCGGCTTTTTTTTAACCTATATCGCTAAGTTTCATTAAAATATCTTTTTGCAAAATTTTAAATTTCTTTCCGTTTATTCCTATTATTTTGTCATTTTTAAATTCTGATAAAATTCTTACGGCATTTTCCATTGACATTGAAGAAATTTCTGCCAATTCTTTTCGTGTCATTCCTATATCAAAAGAATCGGACTCATAAATTTCTTCAGATAAATAAATTAAAGCATCTGCTAAGCGACCTCTTAATTGTTTTCGGCTGATATCGCTTATTTTTTTAAAAATATAATTTCCTGAATTACTGATTGCTTTAGTAATTTCAAATAAATATTCAATATTATTTAACGCTAAACCTTTTAAAATATTTGAACCGATCATACAAACCATAGTATCTTCCATTGCGGCTACGGAATATTTATAGGTTTTTTCACCGAAAACAGTTTGTAAATCAATATATTCGCCGGCTTTAATTAATTTTAATATTAAATTTTTCTTTCCCTCAATATATAATTTAACCATTCCTTTTGCAAGATACAATGCATGAGTAGCATCTGTACCCTGCTTACATATTGTTTCGCCTTTTTTAAAATGAATAATTGTGCAACTGTTTTGAATAGAGTTTACATCCTCATCATTTAAAAGGTTCAAATACTCCCATTTATAGGGGCATTTAACACAACTGACGGGTTTTGATATTTTTGGCATCGTTTTTTTTACAAATATAAGAATAATTAACAAAATACATAATAATATTTGTTTTATATCATTGTTGTATGTTTATACAGATAGTTTTAAATTACGAAATGGCAATTTCTGTTTCAAATTTTTATAAATAAATTAAATAATAATGACATGAAGCGACAAGAAAATTATTCTGTGTAATTTTTTTTTTTATTTTTGTCTGAGTATAATCAATTTATTAACAACAAAAAATTATAAATATGTTTAAAGGACATCCTAAAGGACTTATTGCTGCTGCATTAGCTAACATGGGCGAACGATTCGGGTTTTACACTATGATGGCAATATTAGTTCTGTTTTTACAAGCGAAATTTGGATTAAGCGGCGTAAATGCCGGGTATATTTATGCAACTTTTTATGCTTTAATATATCTTTTAGCACTTGTCGGAGGTATTATTGCTGACAAAACCAGAAATTTCAAAGGAACTATAATGTTTGGTATAATACTTATGGCTTTGGGGTATTTGATATTAGCAATTCCGTCACCAACACCCGTTTCAAACCAAAAATTGTATTTAATGATAGCAATATTGGGCTTATTCATTATTGCATTCGGAAATGGTTTATTTAAAGGTAATTTACAGGCATTAGTAGGTCAAATGTATGACAACCCAAAATATGACGGTGCAAAAAGAGATTCAGGTTTTCAACTCTTTTACATGTTTATTAATGTAGGTGCTATTTTTGCTCCGTTAATTGCTCCGAGTATCAGAGGTTGGTGGTTAAAAAAATATGACTTTTTATATAATGCAGAATTACCCGCAATGTGTCATTCACAAATTGACGGTTCTATTTCTGTCAAAAACACAGAATTATTAAGAGAATGGGCTAATAATGCTACAATAAGTTCAAATCCCGTAAGTGATTTAACAACTTTTGCAAATGATTATCTTAATATCTTTACAGAAGGATTTCATTATGCTTTTGGAATAGCAATTTTTGCCATGATAATTTCTTTTGCTGTTTATATGACAAACAAGAAAAAATTTCCAAACCCAAAAGTTGTTTCTACATCATCAGATACAGAAGTTGACAGCGAAACTATCAAAATGGATGTTAAAGAAGTAAAACAAAGAATGTACGCTTTGCTTGCGGTATTCGGAATAGTTATATTTTTCTGGTTTTCATTTCATCAAAACGGACTAACACTAACAAAATTTGCTCAAAATTATACAAATTTACACATTTGGGGAATAAATTTATCGGTTGAATCATTTCAATCTATGAATCCGTTCTTTGTGGTTTTTTTAACTCCTATTATTGTAGGTTTTTTCGGATGGCTTAAAAACAAAGGTATTGAGCCTTCAACTCCTAGAAAAATTGCAATCGGTATGTTTATAGCAGCTATGGCATATGTTTTAATGTCTATCGGTTCAATGGGTTTGCCTTTATTTAGTACAATTGATCCTAAAGTAGGCGGAACACCTTTGGCTGAATCTTTGAAAGTTACTCCGCTCTTATTGCTCGGAACATATTTTATATTAACTGTTGCCGAATTATTTATCAGTCCTCTTGGAATTTCTTTTGTTTCAAAAGTTGCACCTCCTCAATATCAAGGATTAATGCAAGGCGGTTGGCTTGGAGCTACTGCTGTCGGTAACCAATTATTATTTATAGGAGCAATACTTTATGAATCTGTTCCTTTGTGGATGACATGGGGTTTATTCGTAATTGTATGTATTCTTTCGATGGGAACAATGATTTTTATGTTGAAATGGTTAGAAAAAATTGCAAAATAAATTACACAAAAAAGCGAACATTAAAAGTTCGCTTTTTTTATATTTTATTTTCTC
>DYOF01000106.1 GCA_020720665.1 Acetofilamentum sp.
ACAATGCACTATCAACTAATAAACTGATTTATTATGAAAAAAGAATATACAAACGTAGGTAAACCGGACATCCGAATAGACGGACGCGAAAAGATTTCGGGAGCTGCTCTATATACCGAAGACATCGAATACGGACCGGATTTACTTTATGCTTATATCGTAGAAAGCCCTCATGCACACGCAATGATAAAGAGCATTGATACTTCCGAAGCCGAAGCATATCCCGAAGTATTAACAGTTGTTACAGGAAAAGATTTTCCATACAAATTTGGGCTTTACATGAAAGACCGCTTTATTTTTGCTCAGGATAGAGTACGCTTTATCGGTGAGCAGGTTGCAGCGGTAGTAGCTCGTAGTCCGAAAGTTGCTAAACGTGCAGCTAAACTCGTAAAAGTGGAATACGAAGAACTTCCAAAAGTTCTCAATGAAATGGAAGCCATCAAGGATGATGCGTATTTAATCCACGAAGACCTTGAAAAATATGCCCATGTACCTTGGTTTTTCCCAAAAGCTAAAACCAACATTGCACACTGGCGCAAAACTCGTCGTGGCGACACAAAAAAATCTTTCGAAGAATCATATTATGTACTCGACGATTCATATTACGTGCCTCGCTACGTTCACTGTGCAATTGAATATCACGCTGCTGTGGCAAAATACGACCACGGCGGACGATTAACTGTTTGGGCTTCATCTCAATCGCCTCACACACAGCGACATTTATTTGCCGAAGCTCTTGCTCCTCTTGGAATAAAACACAACGACGTAAGAGTAATTGCTCCTCACGTAGGCGGCGGATTTGGCTCAAAAGCCGGTGTTACAATGGAAATTATGGCTGCTGCAATTGCAACCAAAGTTCAGGGACACCCTGTAAAACTTATGTGGAGTCGCGAACAGGAATTTTACAACACATATCAACGCCTTGGTGTTACTTCAAAATTAAAAATTGGTGTTACAAAAGAAGGAAAAATTACGGCAATCGACCATCAATTATATTGGGACGCAGGTGCTTACGTTGAATATGGTGCAAACGTTGTTAATGCTGTTGGTTTATCAGCAATCGGTCCTTACAAAATCGACAATATTTCTATCGATTCAATATGTATTTACACAAATCTTCCTCCGGGTGGAGCTTATCGTGGTTTTGGTTATTCTGAATTTTTATTCGGTTTAGAATCTCACTTAACTCGAATTGCAAAACATCTTGATATCGATCCGGTGGAGATTCGTAGAATTAATGCTATTAAAGAAGGCGATATTACTGCTTATGGTGCTCACATGAACCCGAATGGTTTACACCAAGCAATTGATGCCGTAAAAAATGCAATAGAATGGGATAAAAAACTTACTCCGTCGGGACCGAACAAAGCTATCGGAAAGGGTTTTTCATTACTATGGAAAGCTCCCGCAATGCCGCCTAATGCTTCGTCTTCGTGTTTTTTAAAATTTAATGAAGATGCGAGTATTAATATTTTGGCTTCGGGAATGGATATTGGACAAGGATATTTAACTGTGATGGCACAAATTGCAGGCGAAATTCTTGGTGTTCCGACACATAAAATTCGCACCGAAAATCCTGATACTGACCGTAATCCTTACGAATGGCAAACTGTTGCTTCGCATGTAACTTGGAGTAGCGGAAACGCCGTTAAATTAGCAGCATTAGACGCTCGAAATCAAATTTTTGACCTTGTTGTAAGAACAAAACATCTTCCCAAAGACACTCTTTACCTTGAAGATGAAAAGGTAAAATGTACTCAAAAACCAAATTTTGAACTTCCGTTAAAGGATTTTGTTATCAACGGTATTCAAATGGAAGAAGACGGAACTTTTAAAGGTGGTCCGATAATTGGGCGGGGAACATTTTTGCCTGAATTTTCATCTACCAAAGCCGACCCCGATACAAGTCAGGGCGGACACCCGAATGTTCACTACACTGTTGGTGCAGGTGCAGTAATTCTCGAAGTTGATAAACAAACCGGAAAAATTGAAATTCTTAAAGTTGTTGAAGCAATAGACGGCGGAAAAATTATCAACCCGAGTTTAGCAAAAGGACAAGTAATTGGTGGATTAGTTCAAGGTTTGGCAACAGTACTTTACGAAGACATCAGGTACGATGCCAACGGAAAATTGTTAAATGCAAACTTCACCGATTATAAAATTCCGACAGCAAAAGACATTCCGGGTGAAATTATTCCAATTTTAATTGAAGTTCCTCAACCCGACGGACCTTTTGGTGCACGCGGAATTGGCGAACAAACAATGCTTCCGGCTGCTCCAATGGTTGCAAATGCCGTTGCCGATGCTCTTGGCGTAAGAATAAAATCTATGCCGGTTACAGCCGAAAAAGTCTTGATGGAATATTTAAAGAACGGAAAGAAATAGATTTTAAATCCTCTAAAATAAATTTAGGGGATTTTTTTCTAAAATTTATTCAACAAAAATTCTTTATATTTGCATTAAAAGTTAAATAATATGCACCAAATAATCGAAGCAAATATTTCAGAAATAAAAAAGCTTTTTAAAGAGCATAATGTTTCAAAAGCATTCGTTTTTGGGTCGATTTGTACAGAAAATTTTAATGAAAATAGTGATATTGATTTTATAGTTAAATTCAAACAACGATATTTTGACGATTATGTCGATAATTTTTTCTCCTTAGAAGAAAAATTACAAACACTTTTGCAAAGAAATATTGATATTCTTACCGAAGAAAATCTAAAAAATCCTTTTTTCATAAAGGTTGTAAACAAAACCAAAACTCCTATTTATGAATAATGAGATAAAAAAATGGCTATATGATATTTTCGAATCAATCAGTACAATAAATGAATTTGTAGGAGATATAAAGATATTTGAAAATTATGAAAAAGACAAAAAACTAAGAAGAGCTGTTGAACGAGAGATTGAAATTATTGGAGAAGCTGTAAATCGAATTCAAAAAATAGATTCCGGTTTACAAATATCAAGTGCCAAACAAATAATTGCAACAAGAAACAGGGTAATTCATGCCTACGATGCAATTAATAACGCAATAATCCGGGGAATTGTAATTAAATATTTACCAATATTGGAAAAAGAAATTAAAGTAATATTAAACAATTGAAAAACTGTAAAAGCCGAAAAAATACTTTTGGTATATTTGAAAAACGGAAAGAAATAACCAATTAAACAATATTTTACGTCATTATTAACGATAACGAAGAAATCTCAATAAACAGACAACTTCGTTTTCGTTTGCAATGACGTTTAACTTTACAAACATTCAAATTTTATACCTAATCATGAAAGTAACAACTCCAACACCCGAACAAATAGCCCAAACAAAAAATTGGGGAACATGGGAAAAAGAAATCTCAGAATTTACTTGGGAATATGACGAAAAAGAAACCTGCTATATTTTAGAAGGTTCAGCAGAAGTAATTGCCCAAAACGGCGAAAAAATTTCTTTCAAAAATGGAGATTTAGTTGAATTTGAAGCCGGACTTAAATGTACTTGGAAAATAATTAAAGACATTAAGAAAAAATATATGTTTAGTTAAATGTTTAATTATATGAAGCCGCTGGAAAATATTAAAATTTTGGATTTAACAAGAGTTTTAGCCGGACCCTTTAGTACTATGTTATTACAAGAATTAGGAGCTGAAATAATCAAAGTCGAAATGCCCGAAACCGGAGATGATGCTCGGTTTTTCGGACCCTTTAAAAATGGAGAAAGTGCCTATTTTCTTAGTATTAACAGAGGCAAAAAAAGTATCTCACTTAATTTAAAATCTGTGAAAGGAAAAGAAATTCTGTTTGAATTAATCAAACAAGTTGATATTTTAATGGAGAATTTTCGACCGGGAACTATGGAAAAATTAGGTATAGGGTACGAAACATTGAAAAAAATAAATCCGAAACTCATTTATGCGTCAACTTCCGGATTCGGGCAAACCGGACCTGATTCGAAAAAACCCGCATATGATATGCTTGTCCAAGCTATGAGCGGAATGATGAGTATAACCGGATGGCAAGATAAACCTCCTACAAGAGTCGGAGCATCAATAGGTGACTTAGGAGCCGGTTTATACACTATTATAGGTGTATTAGCTGCTCTTTATCAACGAACAATTACAGGTGTCGGACAACAAATTGATGTTGCAATGTTAGACTGTCAAATATCTTTATTGGAAAATGCCGTTGTACGTTACGGACTCTCAGGAGAATCTCCTCTTCCCGAAGGAAACAGACATCCTACTATTACACCTTTTCAAGTTTTTAAAACTAAAGATGATTATATGGCTGTTTCAATGGGAAATGATTTAATGTGGCAAAATTTCTGTAAAGCAATAAACCGAAAAGACTTGACTGAAAATCCACATTTTGAAACAAATAAAAAAAGAACTGAATTTCGCCATGAACTATTACCCATAATTGAAGCAATTATAATACATAAAACGAATGCCGAATGGGAAACCATATTTACTGATGCGAAATTGCCGTTTAGTCCGGTTAATAAAATTGAAAACATTATAAATCATCCGCAAGTAAAAGCAAGAAATATGATTGTTGAAACCTCCGGGAAAGAAATAGGAACTATCGGAGTTTCAGGAAATCCTATAAAAATGACAAATATTCCTGAAGAAAAACACAGAAAAAAAGCCCCTGAAATAGGAGAACATAATTATGAAATTTATGCTGAATTATTAGGCTTAAAAGAAAGCGATCTTGAAAAATTAAAATCTGAGGGAATCATATAAACCGGTATAAAAAATAAATCATGCAAAAACAATTATCAATAATTATAACTTTTCTCTTTATCGGCATTGTTTTTCCTGCTTTCGGACAAATTGATAATTTTTTCGAAAATGAAAAAAAGGAAGCCGATTCAAATAAAGTATCTTTCATCTTTTTAGGTGACATTATGCAACACGATTTGCAAATTGAATCTGCATATAATTACAAAACAAATAATTATGATTTTTCTTCACAATTTAAATATGTAAAACCTATTTTCGATACAACGGATGTTGTAATCGGAAATTTGGAAGTTACATTAGCCGGCAAACCCTATAAAGGTTATCCTCGATTCAGTTCGCCTGATGAATTAGCATATGATATTAAACATGCCGGAATTAATTATTTATTAACAGCGAATAATCATGTTTATGACAGAGGTAAAACAGGTTTTGAAAAAACAATGAAATTATTAGATTCAATTGAATTAAAAAGAACGGGCACATTTTTAAATGAAATTGATAAGCAAAAAAATCATCCCTTAATAATTGAAAAAAATGATTTAAAAATAGCATTATTCAACTACACATATGCATTAAACGGGAACATTGTTGAACAACCGAATATCGTAAATTCCTTAGATTCTGAAAAAATTAAACACGATTTAATTGAGGCATCCGCAAAAGACTATGATGCTGTTATTGTGGCTCTTCACTGGGGAATTGAATATCAGCACCAACCTAATAATGAACAAATTAAATTAGCCGAAATGTGTTTTGAAAACGGCGCTGACATTATTATCGGTTCTCATCCTCATGTCGTTCAACGAATGGAACAAAAACAATTTACAGCCAAAAATACTGAAACAAAAGAAACATTAATTGCATATTCACTCGGGAATTTTGTATCAAACTATGGTACAAAAAGATACTGCGACGGAGGTACGATGATAATATTTTCACTCTCAAAAAGTAAAGACGGAAAACTTAATATTACAGAATCTAATTATATTCCGGTTTGGGTTTACAGGAAACCTAAAGAAAACAATTTATTCGATTATTACGTATTACCTATTAACGATTTTGAGAACGACAGTTTATTAAACGATTCAGATAAAAATCAAATGAATATTTTTATAAACGATACACGCAAATTATTTAACACAGAAAACATAAATGTTCCGGAATTTATAAAGAACTGAAAAAAATAAATTTTTACTTTGATATGTATATTTCTACATCACATTTAGCAGAAACAGCTAAGGCTATAAGAACAAATAAAATTGATGCCGAAAATTTTATTAAACAAACCTGCACATTAATTAACAAAAATGATATTCATGTAAAAGCACTTATCAAAGAAAAAAACAGACAAGACCGATTAATTAAAGAGATAAAAATTCTGAAAAAAAAATATCCGGATATTGAAAGTCGTCCGCCATTGTTCGGAATTCCTGTTGGGATAAAAGATATAATTAATTCTGACGGATTTAAAACAAAAGCAGGCTCTGATTTACCCTCAAAATTATTTAAAGGACAAGAAGCATCAGTAGTTACAAAACTAAAAAATGCGGGAGCTGTTATATTAGGGAAAACGGTTACAACCGAATTTGCGTATTTTGAACCCGGAAAAACACGAAACCCCCATAATATTGAACATACACCGGGAGGTTCAAGCAGCGGTTCGGCGGCAGCAGTTGCCGAAGGAATTGTACCCTTAGCTATCGGCACACAAACAATCGGCTCAATTATCAGACCGGCAGCTTATTGCGGGGTAATAGGTTTCAAACCCGGTTTTGACAGAATTAACAAAGACGGAGTGATTCCCTTTTCTGTTTCTGCCGATCATATCGGAATTTTCACACAAGATATCGAAGGAATTGATTTGGCGGCTTCAGTATTGTGTAACAATTGGACACAAATAAATAATTTATTAAAGAAACCGACAATCGGAGCCGTAACCGGAAAATATTTTAATCAAGCAAATCCGGAAATTACAGAACATTTTGAAAATCATATAAATAACTTAAAATCATTAGGATTTGAAATAAAACGATTAAATCCGTTTGATGACATTGATGATATAATAAATAAACATCAAACTATGATTGCTTATGAATTTTTTCAAGTACATAAAAAATGGTTTGAAAATTACGAATCAAAATATAAACTTGCAACAAAAGAGCTTATTTTAAAAGGAAAAAACATTTCAACAAAAGATTATTTAATTTCAAAAAACGGAAGAGAAGAGTTCAGAAAAAAACTCGAACAGCTTATGTTTAAACATCAAATAGATGTGTTTCTCTCGCCGGCAACAACTTCTGTTGCACCAAAAGGTATGCAAACAGGCAGTCCGTTAATGAATTTACCATGGACCTATTCCGGTTTACCGGTAATTACGGTTCCTATCGGCAAATCAATTGATAATTTACCGATAGGTGTACAATTAACCGGATTTTTTAATAACGACGAAGAATTGATACAACATACAAAACGCATCTATTCAGAGTTTTACAAAAGCTGATATAATTCAGGACAAATGAAAATTATCAATCCAAAAAAGCAAGCGGTCTTTACCATTTTGCTGCGCAAGGAAGTTTAAAACTTCAGATACAAAAACAACGAACTTAAGCTGCACTAAACTTTGCCGAGCCGTTCAGTTTGAGACATTCTGCGATGAGCGGGGATTAGCTGCAATAACAGGCATTCTGTTAAATCTGATAATTAATTACAGTTCGTTCAAATTAACAAAAAAGAATAATAATGATTCGAAAACTTAATACCGAAGAAT
>DYOF01000107.1 GCA_020720665.1 Acetofilamentum sp.
TCTTCTGTTAGTCATACTCTTGTGTGTAAAAAATCGTTTTACCCGGGTGTTTCATCTGAGTTTTCCGATAAACAAATATATAAAACAATGATTAAATATAAAAGAAGGAATGTTATTAATATTAATCAGATTATTTTTTTTTCTTTTTATTTACCAGAAAAATTCCGATAAAAACAATAATCATAAATTGTGATTGCTCAAGAGTAATTGACTCTCCGTCAAAAATACCCCATAAAACTGCAAATACCGGAATTATATAGGTTGTTAATGACGCAAAAACTACATCAACATAATCAATTAATAGATAATATAAGCTGACAGAAATTGCTGAGCCACCCAAAGCTAACAGAGCGATATAAATTAAATTTATTAAATAATCGGGTGTGGTGAGTGCCGTGCTAAAGTCAGAAAAAAGAAGGTAAATACCTGAAATAGGTCCGATAATCATAAATGAAAAAACGGTTATACTTATTCCGTCAATATCTGACAATTTATATTTTATTTCATTTATACTGAAAGCGTAAAAAATAACTGCTATAAAAATATACCAGGCATAATTATTATCATTTCCGAAATTTGATTCGCCTGACAGAACAATTCCGATTGTACCAATTAAACCTACAATAATTCCTAATATACGATGTGATTCGGTTTTAGCCTTATAAAATAAAGCTCCTATTATAAGAGCCATTAACGGAAACATTGTGTTCAGCATTCCGCTCAATGAACTTTGTATTTTCGTTTGTGCTAATGCAAATAAAAAAGCAGGCAACAAATTACCCACAATTCCGACAATAATTAACGGCTTCAGATGTTTTTTAGAAACTTTTTTTCTGCGTTTAAAATAAAAAGGCAATAAAAATAAAAAGGCAATAAAAATTCGTAATGCGCCTACTTGTTCAGGTTCATAAGATTCTAAACCTCTTTTCATTAAAATAAATGAGGCACCCCAAATAAAGGAAACAAACAATAGCAAAATCCATTGCCATAGTCGTTTATTTAAATCAAAAAAGCTCATATTATTTTTTTAGGCTGCGAAGATAAAATTTATTTCACCCCGTTTATAATATTTTCTGTTTTAAAATTCAAATTTAATTTGACATAAAATAAAGCCTGTACCTAAAATATTTTCCTTACATTTGTCGGTTATTTTGCTATAAAAAACGGAAATGGCTAAGTTTATTGTTGTACTGAAAGAACATACATTTTTTGGTTATCTTTTTTCGGCGTATCATATTGAGCGGGAACTTGATTATGTAACAGAAATTAAATATCAACTTACATTTGAAGATGCTGAAAGAAATAAAATGCCTTTAACTGATTTTGAGCGAGAACTTTTAAAAACAATTGACAGCTACTCCGACCAGAATTTACAGAAAATTTTTTCAAGAAAAAAAACGCTTAAAGAATTTTTGCAAACGCTAAAAAGTGAGGATGTTGAAAAAAGAATTCGTCCGTTTATAGAAAAACGTTTACTTGCTGTAATTGAAAAATTAAAAAAAACTTCGATACCTTTTTTTTTCAAAAAAGATAAATTCAGCACATTATATAAAGAAGATATTATTAAAATTGAACACGAACCGGCTGTAGTTGTATTTAATATCCGAAAAAATGAAACCGGAACTGACTATTATTTATCGGTTAAACATAGCGGAAATACAATTTCATTGTTTCGTCAAAAAGGAATTATATTAGTGAATGAACCGTGTGTTCTGATTCTCAATGGTCATTTATATAATTTTACTGATATAGACGGGAAAAAATTAATGCCGTTTTTTGATAAAAATCAAATTTCAGTGCCTAAATCTGCTGAAAATAAATGGTTTAAAGCATTTGCAGTTAAAGCCATTAAGCAATATGAAGTGGAAGCAAGCGGTTTTACAATTGAAGAAGCAAACATAAACATAAAACCGGTTTTGAAATTAGAAAAAGATTGGAAAAATGAATTTGTTTTTGTGTTGTATTTTAAGTACGGCGATGATTATTATTTGATGAATGATTCAAAAACAGGAAAATTGTTGTTTGATGAAAATAAATTTTTGTTTACAAAAATATTAAGGGATGAAACAAAAGAAATATTATTTGCTGAAAAAATAAAAGAATTTGGTTTAGAAGTACACAATGATTCAGGTTTTAAAATCCCTCTGTTAAAAACGGAAAAACTCTTTCAGCAACAAAAAACCATTGAATGGTTAATAAATCATGAGCATCTTTTTAAGCAAAATGATATAGAATTTGTTCAAGATTTGTATAACAAAGAATATTTTACAGAAAAAATATCTGTAAATGTTAATTTAGAGCAAAAAAAGGATTGGTTTGATATATACGGAAATGTGATATTCGGCGATTTTGAAGTGCCGTTCATTAATTTAAAAAATCATATATTAAATCAAATAAGAGAATATATTTTGCCTGATAAAACTGTTGCCCTTATTCCGGAAGAATGGTTTGCTAAATATTCGGATATTTTTTTGTTCGGAATTTCTGAAAATGCTCATTTAAAAATCAGTAAAACTCATTTCGAGTCCGTTTATACAGCTCAAATACATGGCATTGATAAATCTTTCCGAGAAAGTACATCAAAATTAATTGCGTTTAAGGAATTCGAAACGTTTGTATCCGAACATATTCATGCAAAATTAAGACCTTACCAAAAGGAAGGACTTAAATGGATGTCGTTTTTACAAGAAAATAATTTCGGGGGCTGTTTGGCTGATGACATGGGATTGGGCAAAACATTGCAATCGATATGTTTAATTCAAAATACGATTGAAAAACAAAAACCGGTTTTAAAATCTGAAATTTATTCCGAAACTAATAAAACGCAATTAAGTTTGTTTGAAGAACCGCTTAATTTAAAACAAAAAGCGAGTTTAATTGTAATGCCCGTATCTTTAATTCATAATTGGAAAAAAGAAATTAAAACATTCGCACCGAATTTAAAAGTTTTAAGCTACCAAGGAAATAACAGACATCGATATTTATCTCGTTTACATCAATTTGATATTATTTTAATCGGATATAGTTTACTGCGTAATGATATTGATTTTTTGAAAAAATATGATTTCCTCTACTTTATTTTAGACGAAAGCCAGTACATAAAAAATCCGACATCAAAAATTTATCAGGCTGTGAGCGAAATTCAATCCGATTACAGAATGGTGCTCACCGGAACACCTATCGAAAACTCGTTGTCAGACCTTTGGGCTCAAATGAATTTTATAAATAACGGTATGTTAGGTGATTTTCGGTTTTTTAATGAAGCATTTATTAAACCGATTGAAAAAAACCGGGATGAAATTCAGCAGGAAAAATTGAAACGAATAATAAGCCCTTTTATTTTAAGAAGAACTAAGCAAGAAGTTGCAACAGATTTGCCGCCTCTGACACAACAAACAATTTATATTTCGATGGATGATGAGCAAAAATCGGTTTATGAGAGAGAAAAATCGAAAATTCGAAATCACATTCTCGAATTAATTGAAACCGGACAAAAAAAATCCTTATCGATTGAGGTTTTAAGTGCTGTTAATAAACTGAGGCAAATAGCCAACCATCCTGTAATGACAGATAAAAACTATATCGGTTCTTCCGGTAAATTTTCAGAAATAATAAGAAACATTGAAAACATAACTTCAGAATCACACAAAGTGTTAATTTTTTCATCCTATGTGAAACATCTGAAATTATTTGCCGAATATTTTGCCGAACAACATATTAAATTTTCAATGCTTACGGGACAAACCAAAAACCGTGAGGATGTAATAAACGAATTTCAAAAAGATAAGTTGAATCAAATATTTTTAATTTCAATAAAAGCAGGCGGAACAGGATTAAATTTAACAGAAGCCGATTATGTTTTTGTTATAGATCCGTGGTGGAACCCGGCAGTAGAGCAACAAGCCGTAAACAGAGCACATCGCATCGGACAGGATAAAAAAGTTATGGTTTATCGATACATAAGTAAAAATACGATTGAAGAAAAAATAAGTAAATTGCAGGAAAAGAAGAGTAAATTAGCTGATTCGTTTATTAATAACAAAAATTCTTTACTAAATTTCTCGGAAGATAAAATATTATCATTATTTGATTAAATGAAGCTTTCCGAGTTAAATTTCTCGGAAAGCTTTTTATTAAATTACTCATTCATTAATTGTTTACGAGCTTCTTCTAAAACTTCCGGAGCTTCAGGTTTAGGATATTGTAAATCTAAATCAACCAAAACTTTATGTATAATTTTTCCGATGGCAATTCGTGAAAACCATTTGTTGTCGGCAGGTATGATATACCAAGGTGCAATTTCAGTCGAGGTGTTATTTAACATGTCTTCAAAAGTTTGGCGGTATTGATCCCAATATTTTCGTTCTTTGATATCTGCGGTACTGAATTTCCAATTTTTTTCAGGGGTATCCAGCCGATCTAAAAATCGTTTTTTTTGTTCTTCTTTTGAAATATTTAAAAAGAATTTTATAATGCGAGTTCCGGATTCATGAATATGTCTTTCAAAATTATTAATTCGTTCATATCGGCTTTTCCAAAATTCGCCGTTTATTTTATCAACACTGTCAATGCCCGGAATTCTTTCGCTAAAAACAAATTCAGGATGTACCTTAGTAACCAGAACATTTTCGTAATATGAGCGATTAAAAATTTCCATCATTCCTCTTTCGGGAAGTGCCAAATAATGTCTCCAAATAAAATCGTGCTCCAATTCATTTTTTGAAGGTGATTTAAAACTGTGTACCCTACACCCTTGCGGATTGATACCGCCCATTACATGGCGAATGGCACCGTCTTTCCCGGCTGCATCCGATGCTTGCAGAATGATTAGCAAAGAATATCGGTCATCAGCATAAAACATTTCCTGAATCTCTTGCAATTCTTGAGTATTTATTTTCAAAGCCTCTTTTGCAGCTTTTTTATTAAAATTACCGGTATAATCTGTGTGAAAATTTTTTAAATTTATTTGTTTGCCCGGTTTTACTAATAATTGGTTAATGTTTACATCCATACAAATTGTTTTTAGATTATTAATTAAGTTGTAAATTAAAAATTGAATATACAACAAATATTTAAAACTCTTATCTCAATACCAAATAATTAAAATTTCCTCATCGTGATAATTAATAAATCGGTAGGATAAAAAATGTTCTTCAATAGTATTATTGATTAATATTTGTGTTTTAATTGTTCCTTTTGAATATAAATCAGCATCATAAATTTTAAAATTTTTTTTAAAATCAAAACCGCCGTGTTGTTTCATTTTATATAATGTTTCTTTTGCACACCAATTCAAGTATATTTTTTTGAGTTTTTCTTTTTCGTCGAATTGTTTTATTTCTTCTTCGGTAATAAATTTATGTGCCGTGGGAATAATTTTTGGTGAAATTATTTCTGCATCTATCCCTACGATTTTATGTTTACTTAAATTTAATCCGATTATATTTTTACTGTGTGTTATTGAAATGTAATAATCGCCGTCAATATCCGGATTTCCGCTTGAATTGTATTTGATTTCAATGTATTTTTTAAGTGTTTGCTTTAACAATAATCGTATTCCTAACCATTCTTTTTTCCGGTTCTCATTTTTTATTTGCTTATAATTAATCAGTTCCTTTTCAGTTAAATCAGTAGCTGTTTTTTCAAACAAATCATCAACAGTTTCATCAACAGCGGCAATAACAATTTTTTGATTATCGTTTATTTCTTTGAAAATGATATTCATAACCTAAGAAAACAGCTAATTTATAATTTTGATTTTTGTTTTCGAAACACTAAATTTATAAATTATTTTAAAATATTGAAAAAAAAATTGACATGAAGATATTTACAACTGAATTAAGAAGAAAGGCTGATGACTTCACCATAAATAATGAACCGATTTCTTCACTTGATTTAATGGAACGAGCGGCTGTTAAATGTACTGAAAAAATTATAGAATTATATCCTGAAATAAAACAAGTAGATATTTTGGCAGGTACCGGAAATAACGGCGGCGACGGATTAGCTGTTGCACGCTTATTGTCTGAAAGGAATATCTCTGTAAAAGTTTTAATTATTCAAATTTCAAAACAATTTTCCGATGATTTTAAAATAAATTTGAAACGTTTAACAAATCAGAATAAAGCTCAGGTCGAATATATTAATGAAGACCATGATTTACCTGAATTTGATATAAATACTTTGATTATTGACGCTGTATTAGGAAGCGGTTTAACACGTAAAATATCCGGTTTTTTAGATGCTTTAATTAAGAAAATTAATACTATTGAAAATGAAATTGTATCCCTTGATATTCCTACCGGACTTTTTGCCGATGAAAATTTTGTATCCGATCAATCAATTATAAAAGCTACTCACACAATAACATTCCAATATCCGCCTTTATCGTTCATGTTTCCCGAAAATGAAGTCTATGTCGGTTGTTTTCATGTCGTAGATATAGGTATCCATAAAACTTATATCAAAGAAACTTATTCTGACTATTTTTTAACAGAACCTTCTGATATTAAATTAAAAAAAAGGATGAAATTTTCTCATAAAGGGAACTACGGACACGTATTAATTGTTGCCGGAAGTTTCGGGAAAGCCGGTGCATCCGTGTTGTCTGTAAAAGCAGCTCACAGAACCGGTGCCGGCTTAGTTACGGCAGCAGTACCTAAATGTAATTACCAAATTTTGCAAATTTTATCACCGGAAACTATGTTACAGATTGACACTTCTGAGGAGTTTATTACAGAACTTAAAAATTTGTCATTATTTAATTCAGTTGCAATTGGTCCCGGAATCGGATTTAATAATTTAACTAAAGAATTTTTATTGAATTTGATGAAAAATTATAATAAACCGATTGTGATTGATGCTGATGCACTTACAATTCTTTCTGAAAATAATGAATTGTATGAATTTATACCTAAAAACAGTATTCTTACACCACACCCGAAAGAATTTGAACGCTTAACAGGAAAAACGCAAAATAATTTCAAACGATTGCAAGAGCAAATTAAATTTTCAAAAAAATATCATGTGTATGTAATTTTAAAAGGTGCTTTTTCTTCATTATCTACTCCTGAAGCTAAGGTTTTTTTTAATACTACGGGAAATCCGGGTATGGCAACAGCCGGCAGCGGGGATGTATTAACCGGAATAATTGCAGGGTTTTTAGCACAAAATTATACCCCTTTTGAATCGGCATTATACGGTATGTATATACATGGTTTGAGCGGTGATATTGCAGCAATAAAAAAAGGACAATATTCACTTATAGCATCAGATATTATAAAATATTTACCTGATGCATTTAAGCAAACGCCGGAGTTTAATGTAAATATGGAAAACAAATGACAAATTTGTGGTAAATAAAACTTAATTTTGTATAATAAAGTTTTTACAAAATAATGAACATAAAAGGAAAAATAACAGGCATTAAGTACAAAGTAATTTTATCGGACGACTTGA
>DYOF01000218.1 GCA_020720665.1 Acetofilamentum sp.
ATTTTGCTGTATCCGAAAATCGGACAGACGGAAAGTTTTTCGGAAAAATTTACACTAAAAAATCACGCACTCGGAATCTATTTTTTTGATTTGACCGTTGAAGGGAACAACACAACGGTAGAAAAAACGACCGAAACAATTATGAATCTGTATGCCCAATTTTGATGCAGACCCAAAAAATATCGGTTTTCAACTTTACAATACTTCGTTAGATTTTAGAATTTAGATGTTAGACATTAGACTCAAATCGCTTAATTCCAATTAGTTACAATCATACTCTTATTCGAGAAATTTTCTTATCTAATTTGCAATAAATCAATAACTTACAAAAAATATTAACGGAGTATTGAACTTTAGGATAATTACGACTATGCCCACGCCTTAGTGCAAAGTTCAATGATGCGTGTTTTTGCCTTATTACGGAAATAGTTTTCAGACACAATACCACGTTGATACATTTCGAGCATTTTACCCTGCAATCCGAAAAAAGATACCAGAATATCCTCAACCTCGGTAGATTCGCCAACCTCACCGGTGCGTCTGCCTTTTTCTTGCAAAAGTTCCCCGATATGCCGAATATCACGTCTTACTTTGTCCGGAAACTCAAAACTATGGTCATGTGCCAAGACTACATAAAAATGAATTAAATCCGGCTGTGTTTCATAAGATTGAAGAATGAAATTGCAGATATTTTCCAACACCTCACGCACTGTCGGTTTTGCAGGGATAGTCTCAAAAATGAAATCATGAAATTTATCCTTATTTTCAATAAACAGACTTTCAACAAGTTCTGATTTATTTTTGTAGTGCCGATACAAATACCCGTCAGACACATCCGCTTCTTTTGCAATCATCGAGATGGTTGCTCCGAAATAGCCCTTTTCAACAACTGTTCGGATTGTTGCTCGTTTGACACGTTCTATTTTGTCGGTATCTGTGCGCCTCATGATTTCATTTTTAAAACTGATTTGAAAGTTGAATGATATATGGTTTATAGTTTACTGTTACGCATTTAATTAAAATTCAGCATATTGACTGATTTGAAAGTTAATGTTTAACCCGTTTTTAGTATAAATTCTGTGGTCTGTAATCTGATGTCTTATATAGTTCTTGTAAGAAAACTCATAACACATTGAAAATATTTATGTTATAGGGGTATTTCGACTTGAATGTTTTATGAAATTCTGTAGAAATACGGTAGAAATTCGATTGAAACTAAATAAAAAACTACGAATGACTACTTAATGACTATTTTTGACTACTATATGACAATACTTTCGATTGGAAAAAAGAATATAATTGACATAAAATCAAGTATTTATACGTTTTCTTACAGATACTATATCTGATATAACACATTTTCAAAACAATTACACGACCATCTTCCATTCATAACCGT
>DYOF01000108.1 GCA_020720665.1 Acetofilamentum sp.
TGATGCTTGCGGGTTCCGGTTTGTTGAATTATTGCAAGATATGAATAATAACAGTATTGATGCAAAAAAGCTCAAAATAATGAAGTATTTGGTTTTGTTCATTGTTTTTAGGATTAATTAACTCCTTTCATGGAGTTTGCTTGGTTTGAATTTTCGTTGTTTTCCGATTTCAGGTTTTCAAGGTCAATATCAAATTCATTTTTATAGGTTTCAATAATCAAAGTATTGGTTTGCGAATAAAATTTTTTAAGTTCTTTTTCATTTATTTTGCCTTCGGTTCTCCATTGGGCTAAAAGTTTTTCGGCATCTTTGTATATTCCATTTTCAACTTTGATTATTTTTTGATGAATCCCGGTGTTGTCTTTGTTAAATAAGGCATTAACATCAATATATTCTGCTGCGAATTTTCCCCAGCGAATATTGAGCAGTTTTTCGTTTTTGAGCTTTAAAGCGGCATAACAAATAGGCGAATCTTTTATTTTTTCATTATATTGCACGACATATGGCATGTCAATTTCGCTTTGCATCCATACGGGAACCATGATTGATGCTAAGGGGAAACCGACATTCGACCAAAGGGTTGAAAGTATCGGGTCTTCGCCGGGTTTTACGCCTTCAATTACTACCGACGATGATGAGCTTGTGCGAGGGATGTAGTCTCTCAGGATTTCGTATCTCGGATTTTTTTCCGGAACATCGGCATAGATTTCGTATAGATTTCGATTTGTTAAAGAATTAAAAAGCCCTTTGGTGATGCCTTGTTCAATATCTTTTGCACTCAGCCCTGCGGTTGATTGGCTTAAATACATTGCATCATCAACGGTTCGGTAACGGATATATCCGCTGCTGCTTTTTCCCAAAGTGCCCGTAAATGAATAATTGGCTCTGATAATGTATCCGAATGGTGCAACTTTGGGGTCGTTGGCATCGAATTTAACGTAACCGTCGGGACCTACTTCGTAAAAAGCGGCTCCTCCTTTTGCGTCTATAACGCCGAAATTGGCTCTTAAACCAATCGGTCGTTTTAAGTTATTTAAGTATGTTTCAAAATCTTCGAGGGTTTCGCATGTTTCAAGTGCCTGTTTCATTGCAACACCCTCGCCGCCATCGCCCGAATCATCGGAGAGATTGTATGTTGCAGAGTTCATAATGGCAAATCCGACACTGTTCATTCCTATCCAGATGTTTTTTCCGTTGGGGTCTTCGGAATTTACCAGTCCGATATAATTGTATGTGCTTCCGGAAAAATACTTTAAGAAGTTTTTTAAGGCATTGGTATCGCGGTTTTTCCAAATAATCGGGCGACCGTTTTTGGTGTATTTTCCTGATATTACAGCAGTTGTACATGCATTTGTAACAATGCTTAATAAAAATAGAATGCTAAAAAAAATAGATATTTTTTTGAAATTCATAGTTTTTAATTTTAAAAAATTTAAAAAAGACAGCCTCGAAAGGCTGCTCTTTAAATTTAAAAAGTGAAATTATTTACCCGTGAACCAACCGCCGTTTGATGTATTGATGCCGTCGGCATTTGCTACGCCTCCGAATGTGTATATGGGCATCGTCATAACATTAAGTTCTTTCGCAGGAATAGGGAAGTGTAAAAGTGTTCCTGTTTGCAGCATATCTCGTCTTCTCATATCAAAAAAACCTTTGCCGAAGCCGGTCATATAAAGTTCGATGTCCCGTTCATAAAACAGTGCATACAGAAATTCATCATCTGAAATGCTGTAAGCAAGTGCGGGTAAAAATCCTCTTGTAACTCTGGGTCCGTTGTTAAGAATATCAATTGCCCCATTTTTATTTCCGGTATGAAACAATGCTTCGGCACGAATTAAATCATTTTCCGTTACACTAAAATCTATTACATAATCAGGGTGATCATAGGTATTATAATCATACCTGCTGTATTCATAATCAAAGAAATGATAATAACCTCTGTCGGCATGAAGAGGACATGTTGCATCGTATCTGAAATCGGTAACTAATCTATGGTCGTCAGAAACAGCAGGAGTCGGTTTCGGTTCAACGCTTAAATCGGGGTAAACGGCAGGGTAATTTTCATCCATCATGTGAATTATTCTTGAATCAACCCCGCACCAGTCTAATGTGGCATTGTTAAAGGTGTAATTAAAGAAATTATTTTTCCATGTCGTATTATCCATGTATGGAGCCAAATCTCTTTGAATGCCGTCGGTTGCATGTACTAAGACTTTATTCCAATCGGTTGCATTGTTTTCGGTAGCCGTTCTTGCATTATATATCAATATTCTGGCAATAAACGAATGTGCTAATCGAGCGAGTTCTGCGTTTGAATATTCCGAGCCGTTAATCCACGTATCTGGTATTGTAAAACTATTGTTATTGCAAACTTCAATGCATTTCTCAAATGAAATAATTGCTGCATCGGCTACTTCGTTGTATGGTTTAGGGTTATTTATATCTGTTTCCTCTTCGGTTTCTTTAACAATAAAAGCCTTGTCGAAAACTAATCCCAGATAACCCAAGGTAATACCTTGATTAAAATATGAGAAAGCTTTAACCATAGCGGTTTCTGAACCGACCCCGTTACCGTCAATTTCTCCGATTTCCATACCTTCATTAATAACGTATAAAATATCATTTGCCGTTACCAGATTACCGTACAAATAACCGTAAAAGTTCTGAGTTATTTTTTTATGGGTGTAATCTTCCGAATTATTGAAATCTGTGCGCGGTTCGGAGGATAAATCAAGCATTGCACCGTTTCCCCATGATGCTGTACCTTGGTCTGCCATGGTCCACATTGCCATAATCGGAGAGTAAGAATAGGCGTAATATAATTGGTTGTACCAAGTGTAAAACATACCGGAAGCAACTCCTTTTACGTTTTCGGGGTCGGAATAAACATCAACAACTGTAACGCCGTTTTTAAATTCCGTTTGGAGTAAATTTTTCTTGCAACTTGCAAAGAAAAGAATTGTTGCAAGGAGAATTAATTTATATTTTGTGTTCATTGTTCGTATTTTAAGAGTTTATTAAAAGGTAAATTCAACAGAGCCCGTAAATGTTCTGAAATTAGGATATCCATAACTGTCATAAGAAAAGTTAGCAGAGTTAGTTGTGCCGACTTCGGCATCGTAGCCTGAATAATTACTGATATTTAAGAGGTTTCGTCCTATCAGTCCGACTTTAAACGATTTCATTACCTTATATATTTTAGATTGTTTATTAAAATCGTATTTATAAGCAACTGAAAGTTCTCTTAATTTTATAAACGATCCGTCTTCAACAAAGTGAGAATTTATTTGGTCTGCATTATATAATTTTTGATAGTATTCGGTAGATTTCTTTTCGTTTTCGGGTTTGCCGTATTGGTCAATTTCGGGTGCTCGGTTTTCAAAATAAAGATACTGTTTTGTTCTGTTATAAACATCACCGCCTTTTTTAAATCCCCACAGCATATAAACCGAAAATCCTTTATAGCTAAAGTTTGTGTTTACATTCATATTGAAATCGGTATTGCAATCGGCGATAACGACTTTGTCGAAAGTCCCGTTATTATCAGTGTCCAAAGCAATGGGTGATTCTGATTTACTGCCTTCGGTTCCGGCTGATATAACATAACCGTCGCTGTTAATGGTATAATCTTCAATTGTTTGGCCTTCGGGTAATTGATTTGCCATTTCATCTAAAGATGTCAGCCATTTTTTCCCGATAATTACACCGTAATTTTGCCCGGGTTCAATTAAAAATCCGCCTTCAGGTCCGGTATAATATTTATTCATTTCAAGCTCAAGTACTTTTTGTCTTATTCGGTCGTAATTAAATCCGAAAGACAGGCTCATATCTTTTTTATTAATTGCTTTTATATTTAATGCTATTTCTAATGCATTTGAGAATATTGTTCCTGCATTTCTTGTTTGATATGCAAACCCTTGTGCATGACTTGCCAAAGGCACCGATAAAATGGCATCGGTTGTGGTTGTTTCGGAATAGCTTGCATTGAGGTTGAAGATACTAAGAAATTGCATATTTAATGCATATTCAATTTCTTGCGATTTTGATGGTTTCAGGTCTTTGTTTCCGAGTTGATCGCGATACGGAATACCGTTGGAAACTGATATAATTTCATATTGGTCATCATAACCGGGTCTTAAGCCCGATGTTCCTATTGCCGCTCGTAACTTTAATTCTTGTATTCCGGGAATTGAGATGTCTTCGGTTAATCGATAAGCACCTGCAATTCTGTAATAGGTGTGCCATCGTTCATTTTCTCCGAACAAGCTGGAACCGTCTCTTCGAATAAGTCCTGAGAAAAGATATTTTCCTTTGTAGTCGGCATCAACAATTCCGAAAATATTTTGTGCTCTGATGATTCCCTCATTTGAAGAGCTTGAAGTCAGTGTTTGATCGGTAAAATCTAATTGGTAAGAATTATTAAATACGAAATTTTTACCTGTTACATAGGTATTATCCCAGTTTTTTTCTTCAAATAAATAACTGATTTTTGATTTTAATGTGAACTCGTTTAACATTTTATCAAAATTTCCCGTAATTTGATAATTTTGATTATTTGTCAAGCCGTTTGACTTATATAATTGACCGTCAACATAACTTCCGTATAAATATCCTTTTTTGTTGTAGGTATATGATTTTTGATTTAGTTTTTCAATTGTATATTTTGCATCTATATTGAACCACTCCGTCAGGTTTATTTTTGTACTCACGTTACTCATAAATGAGTTTCTGTCAGAATACATTTCTAAATGATACAAGGGGTATAAAGGGTTTTGATAATTTGAAAATTTATTTGACGGATTAACTCTGTATGGTGTTCCGTCAGAATTTTCTTCAAATAAATTAATATCCGGGGATAGGAACAAAACTGCTTCAAACGTGCTTCCGGCAGCTAAATCGGAATGGGCATTCATAAACAAATTTGAAGTTGAAACAGTTATAAATTTATTTATTTTTGTATCGGCATTAAATCTGAAATTTTGCCTCGAATATCCTTCCGTAGAAAAAATTATACCTGTATTTTTATTGTTTTCATATGAAAGGTAAAAGTTTGATTTTTCTGTTTTATTTGCTAAACTGATAAAATTAGTATAAAATTTTCCGGTTTTAAAAAACTCTTTTTGCAAGTCTCTGACCACGGCGTATGGTTGGTCTGCATAAGATGAATCTGTGGGAATAGGACTTCCCGTGATGACTTCGCCGTTTTCGTCATAATCTACGCCTTCATATTTTGTGTATGGAAACTGGTCGTTATCTGCCGCTAATTGATAATTGTGATGCGTTGATAAGTCTAATGTTTTTTGAAGATTAGATATTCCGTATTCATTTCTTACTTTTATTTGAAACGTTTCTTTTAAACTGCTGCCTCTTTTTGTATTCACAACAATAACACCATTTGCTGCTTTGGAACCGTAAAGTGCCGAAGCCGCCGCACCTTTAACAACTTCAACCGATTCAATATCATCAACATTAATATCGGCTAAATTAGTTTCAACCATAATACCGTCAAGTAAAATGAGCGGTGCATCTGAGCCGTTTATTGAGGTAGCCCCGCGCATTTTTACGGTTGCACCGCTACCGGGTGTGCCGAATGCACTTTTAATCATAACGCCGGGTATTTTTCCTTGCAGGATACTTGCCGAAGAGCTTGCCGGGACATCTTTTATTTGGTCTTCTTCAATTTTTTCAACTGTAACAGTTAATTTCTTTGACAGGGTATTGCCGGCGACACCGGAAACAATTATTTCATCAATATCAAACAGGTCTTTTTCGAGTGTTACGCTTATATTATCTTGTCCTTCAATCTTGACTTCTTTTTGTAAAAAACCGATATAAGTGAATACTAAGGTTTTTATTTTATCGTCAACAGTAATTGAAAATTTACCGTCTAAATCAGTCATTGCATAAATGTTTTTATTTTCTTTCGCAACAACAATTACTCCGGGAAGTGTATTTCCTTCGTTATCACTTACGGTTCCGGTAATGGTTCTCATCTCATTTATTTGATTAGAGTTGAATAGTGTTGTTTCATTACCGGATACTATCTTTTTTACCAAAACATAGTAATCATCTCTTATTTTCGTGAACGTGATGTTTTTTGTTTTCAGCATTTCGCTTAATGCTTCTTCAACAGTTTCTTTTTCAATAACATCTGAAACTTGTTTGTTGCTGATGTTGTATGCAATTTCTGTTTCATAGGTAATTGAAACATCAAACTTTTTTTCAATTTTCTTAATTAATTCCGAAAACTGAACATGCCCTTGTTGTTTACTTTTTATTTGGCTTTTTGAAAAGCCTAAGCTAACGATAAATACTAAGGCTGTTAACAGGATAAGTTTTCTCATGTGTGCTGTGCTTTTAATTAATAATTAGTTTATTTTCATTTTTTGTTATTTCTGTATCTAAAATTGTTTCCAATGCTTTTATTATCATATTTATATCATCTGCCGGTGCCGAGCCGCTGATTCTCATAGCCGCCAATTCGCTGTTATTTATAAGCAGTTCCTTATTGTATCTGAGCTTTATCAGTTCCGACAATTCGTTTAATGTGAAGCTGTCAAACTCTATTTTTGAGCTTAGCCATGATGTATAAATTTTTGTATTTATTTTACGGCTTGTAAATTTTTGCGTCTCTTTATTGAACATAAGAAGTTCGCCCGGTGCCATCGTAAAAGTTGTATCTGTATCTCTGAAATGATTTAAGCGAATTTTTCCTTCGGTTAATACTATAGATTCACTCTGTTCGTAGGTTCTTACATTGAATTTTGTGCCGAGAACGCTGATATCAAAATCGGGTGTATGTACAGTAAATTGTTTTTCGTCAGATTTTGCTATTTCAAAAAATGCTTCGCCTTCAATTTCAATTTCTCGCTTAAAACCGATAATGCCTGAATTTTTGTATTTTATTCTTGCATCTGTATTCAGGCTTACAATTGAGTTATCGGGTAATTTAATTTTTTGAAGCTTACCTGTGTGATTAACAATTATTTCGGTATCAGTTAAATCTTTAATAATGAAAATTGACAGTGTTATTAAACCGATAAAGATTGCAGCGTATTTATATAATGCATAAAGAATTTTATTTCTTTTTTGCTTTTTATTTTGAGCAATTTTAAAGCTGAGTAATTTTAATATTCTGTCCTTATCAAACGCGGTTTTTGATTTTTCAAATGAATTCCAAAGCATTTCTGTTTCATCATACTCTTTTTTTAGCTTATTATTTGAATTTAACTTTTCAAATAATAAGTTTTCTTCTTCTTTGCTTGTTTCTTTTGAAAGATGTTTTGTTATTAAGTTCCGATGTTTTTTTTGCATTTCTGTTTATTTCTTATATTTTTAATTATCCCAATATTGTACGGTGCCGGTTTTTATTGTTTATATACAATAAAATGAAAAGTTGTATTGCT
>DYOF01000109.1 GCA_020720665.1 Acetofilamentum sp.
CAATAAATTTTTTATAAATGATATTTGGCATCGAGCCGATAATTTTTATTAAAGCTTTCTGTAATTAATTATAAATAAAATAATTTTTGAAGTATAAACTTATTTGTTTAAATTTGCAGCCGAAAATGGTTTGATTGTTTCAAGGGGGCTAAAAGTCCCCTGTTTTATTGTCAAAAAATGAGAAGTAAAGAAAAAATAGCTGAACTTATAACTAAAATTATAAATGACGAAAATAACGAATTGAAAAATTCTGATATTTTTTTAGTGGATGTGAAAGTAACATCTGACAACAAAATTTCAGTATTTATTGATAGTGAGGATGGTATAAAAATTTCCGACTGTGCAATTATTAATAAATTAGCCGAAAGCGAATTAGACAGAGAATCTGAAGATTTTGAATTAATTGTTTCATCAGCCGGTATCGATAAACCGTTTAAAGTTATAAAACAATATATAAAAAATATCGGTAAATCAGTTGAAGCACAAACAATTGACGGAAGTAAAATTATCGGAACTTTAAAAGAAGTTACGGATTTATTTATCGTAATTGAAAAACTAATAAACCAAAAAAATAAAAATGCCGAAATTGAGAAATTAATGTTTGAGCATTTAAAACAAGTAAAACTTATAATAACATTCTAATTTATTAAAGCAATGGATAATCTGAATCTAATTGATACATTTGCTAACTTTAAGGAAAATAAAGAAATTGACAGAGCAACCATGATGAGTGTTCTGGAAGAAGTTTTCAAAAGTATGTTCGAAAAATTATACGGAACAGCTGACAATTATGATATTATCATAAATATCGACAAAGGAGATTTTGAGATTTGGAGAAGAAGAACAGTTGTTAATGACGGGGAAGTTGAAGATACTAACATGCAAATTTCTTTAAGCGAGGTACATAAAATTGATGCGTCATATGAGCTTGGCGAAGAATTTGCCGACGAAGTTAAATTAGCCGATTTCGGAAGAAGAAGCATTTTATCATTACGTCAAAATTTGTCCTCAAAAATATTACAACTGGAAAGAGACAATACTTTTTTAAGATATAAAGATAGAATCGGGGAAATTGTTACCGGAGAAGTTTATCAGGTATGGAAAAAAGAAATGTTAATACTTGATGATGAGGAAAATGAAATGATTTTACCAAGAACAGAACAAATCCCTACCGACTTTTTTAGAAAAGGTGATACATTAAGAGCCGTAGTTGAAAAAGTTGAAATGAAAAATAATACACCCTTAATAATTTTATCAAGAACTTCATCTACATTTTTAGAACGCCTTTTTGAATTAGAAGTTCCTGAAATTTATGACGGGCTGATAACCATTAAAAAAATTGTACGTGTTGCCGGCGAACGAGCAAAAGTTGCTGTTGAATCATATGACGAAAGAATTGACCCCGTAGGTGCTTGTGTAGGAATGAAAGGCGCCCGAATACACGGAATAGTGAGAGAATTAAAAAATGAAAATATTGATGTTATTAATTATTCGGATAATTTAAAATTATTCATACAACGAGCTTTAAGTCCTGCAAAAGTTACAAAAGTTAAAGTGTTGGAACAGCAAGGAAGAGTTGAAGTGTTTCTTGACCCGGAAGAAGTATCAAAAGCAATAGGTAAAGGTGGTTTAAATATCAAACTTGCCGGAAAATTAGTCGGTTATGAAATTGATGTATTTAGAAATATTGACGAAGAAGCTCTTGAAGAAGATGTCGATATTATGGAATTCAAAGACGAAATTGATGAATGGGTATTGGAAATTTTTAAATCAATAGGATGCGATACCGCTAAAAGCGTTTTAAATATTTCAAGAGATGAATTAATTAAACGAACTGATTTAGAAGAAGAAACCGTTGATCGTGTAATTGAAATATTTAAAAATGAATTTGAAGAAAACTGATAAGATTGTTTTCTTTAAATGAAAATATGTATTAATATTGCCTGAAAAGGCTAAACGTTCAAATTTGTAAATAAAAATCAGTATTGATTTTAAATTTGTTATAAACATATATGGCTGAAATTAAAAAAAATTTAAGACTACTTCAAATTGCTAAAGAACTTAATGTAGGGTTTGAGCATCTGATTGAACATCTTCAAAAAAATAATATTGAAGTGGAAGCCAGACCTAATGCAATCGTCTCCAATGAAGCTTATGAAATTTTGCTGAAAAAATTTAGCTCCGATAAACTTGTTAAAGAAGAATCTGAAAAATTGCTCAGACAAAAAAGAGATAGAGAAGAAAGTAACATTGAAGAGAAAACCAAAGAACAAACCTCGAATTCTGTAATTGAAAAAACAGATGTAAATGAAAAAAATGAGAAAATTTCAGACTCAAAAGATTCGACAAAAGAATTAATTACTGAACAAAAGGAATATCAAATACCTACCAAAGAAACAAAAGAACTCATAATTGAACCAAAAACAACAGAACCTATTAAAACAGAAATAAAAAAAGAAATTGGTTTAGAAGAAATTGACAAAACCAAAGAAGAAGAAAAAATACCCGTTGAAAATAAAGACAGTTTAAAAATAAAAGGGAAAATTGATTTAGATGCAATTAATACCAAAACAAAACCAACAAAAAAAACTCCCAAAGAAAAAAGAGAAGAACGAGAGAAACGCAGACAAACCGAAATAGATGAAAAAAAACAAGCAGCACAAAAAAAAGAACAAGAAATAATCGAAAATAAACGATTAGAAGAAGAACGTATTGAACAAGAGCATATTATAGAAGAAAAAAGACGAAAAGAAGAATCAGATAAGAACTTTATCGAAACCAAGGTTGAAAAATTAACCGGACCGGTTGTTGTCGGTAAAATAAATATCGAAGAAAAGAAAAAAGTAGAAAGTAAAGACAAAAAAACAGATAATAATAAAAATAAAAAACCGGAACAAGAACTGTCAAACGCAGAAAGAAGAAAGAAAAGAAGACGAATCCCAACACGAGTTGTTAATCCTGAGACTGTTACAGCAAACAAAGAAGCAGATAAAAAAGCAAAAACGTTTAATAAAAACCATAAATTCATTAAAAAAGAAGAAGTTAAAGAAGAAGATGTTCAAAAGCAAGTCAGAGATACTTTAGCTAAACTGACAAATAAAACAAAAAAATCAGCTGTAAAATACCGCAGAGAAAAAAGAAAAGAAGTTCAACAACATATTCAGGACGAAATTCAACAAAACGAAAAAGAACAAACAATTTTACGTGTAACTGAATTTATTTCTGCCAATGAATTGTCAAAGCTAATGAATGTTGCTGTAAATGAGGTAATTGCAACCAGCTTCCTTTTAGGGAAAATGGTAACTATTAATTCTCGTTTAGATGCTGAAATTATTGCAATTATTGCAGAAGAATACGGTTTTGAAGTAAAATTTATATCAGCAACAGAAAACGAAGATTTCGATAAATTTGTTGATACCGTTGATGATTTATTACCCCGTCCCCCGATTGTTACCGTAATGGGACATGTTGATCACGGTAAAACATCTCTGCTTGATTTTATAAGAGATGCAAATGTAATTGCAGGAGAAGCCGGTGGCATTACACAACATATCGGTGCATACAGTGTTAATTTAAAAGACGGAAAACGTATTACATTCCTTGACACTCCCGGACATGAAGCCTTTACAGCTATGCGTGCCAGAGGTGCAAAAGTAACTGATATCGCTATAATCGTAATTTCAGCAGACGATAATATAATGCCACAAACGGAAGAAGCCATAAGCCATGCGAAAGCGGCTAATGTTCCCATTGTTTTTGCAATAAATAAAATTGATAAAGCAGGTGCAGATCCTGAGCGAATTAAAAAAGAATTAGCCGAGAGGAATATGCTGGTGGAAGCATGGGGAGGAAAGTATCAATCTACCGATATAGCAGCCAAAAGCGGACTTAATGTTGAAACATTATTAGAAGAAGTCGTATTAGCTGCCGAAATGCTCGAATTAAAAGCCAATCCGCACAGACCCGCAAAAGGAACTATTATTGAAGCAGAATTAGATAAAGGAAGAGGGTATATTTCTACAATTTTAGTTCAAACAGGAACTCTCAAAATTGGAGATATTTTATTAGCCGGTGCACATTCCGGTAAAATAAAGGCAATGTATGATGAACGATACAATCGAGTAACAGAAGCCGGACCCTCAACACCGGTTCAAGTATTAGGTTTAGACGGAGCACCGCAAGCAGGCGAAAATTTCTATGTAATGGAAAATGAAAAAGCTGCGCGTGAAATTGCCGATAAAAATAAACGCATTCAAAGGGAACAAACACTGCGCACACACAAACATATTACTCTTGACGAAATCGGAAGACGTCTTAAATTAGGTAATTTTCAAGAAATTAATATCATTATTAAAGGTGATGTTATCGGTTCGGTTGAAGCAATTGCTGATTCTCTCGTAAAATTAGGAAATGAAGAAATTCAAGTAAGGGTCATACACAAAGGTGTAGGTCAAATTTCAGAAGCCGATGTTATGTTAGCAGCTGCTTCCGATGCAATTATAATCGGTTTCCAAGTACGTCCGGCATTAAATGCAAAACGATTAGCTGAAAAAGAAGAAATAGACATCAGACTGTATTCAATTATTTATCAGGCAATTGAAGAAATTAAAATGGCTATGGAAGGAATGCTTTCACCGGTTATTAAAGAAGAAATTACAGCAACTGTTGAAATCCGAGAAGTTTTCAAAGTAACTAAATCAGGAAAAGTTGCAGGTTGTTTCGTATTAGACGGTAAAATTAATCGCGAAGATAAAATCAGGCTCATTCGTGAAGGAATTGTAAAATATGAAGGTGCTTTAGGCTCTTTAAGAAGATATAAAGATGATGTTAAAGAAGTAATTAACGGAATGGAATGCGGCTTAAACATCGAAAATTTCAACGACATAAAAATCGGCGATATCATTGAATCTTTCAAAGAAACTGAAACCGCAAGAAAATTATAAAGTCTTTTAAAACATATTTTATGCTCTGTGCTTTGCAGAGCATTTTTTTTAAAGAAAAATAATATGGCTGAAACTCCCGGAATACCCAAAGGAACAAGAGATTTCTCACCCGAAATTTTAGAAAAAAGAAATTATATCTTTGATATTATTAAATCCGTTTTTAAAAAATACGGATATAAACAATTGGAAACTCCGGCATTAGAAAATTTATCAACTTTAACCGGTAAATATGGCGACGAAGGTGATAAACTCTTATTTAAAATAATAAATTCGGGTGATTTTCTTAAAAATGTTACCGATAGTCAATTAATTCAAAGAAATATTCCTGTTAATTTAATTTCCGAAAAAGGCTTAAGATACGACCTTACTGTTCCTTTTGCACGATATGTAGTTCAACATCAAAATGATATAACATTTCCGTTTAAACGATTTCAAATACAGCCGGTTTGGCGAGCCGATCGACCTCAAAAAGGAAGATATCGTGAATTTTATCAATGCGATGCTGATATTATCGGCAGTCGGTCATTGATTAACGAGTTTGAAATCGTTCAGATGATTGACGAAGTTTTTTCGGAATTAAATTTAAGTGTAACAATTAAAATTAATAATCGTAAATTATTGGCAGGAATTGCCGAGAGAATGGGGTATCCCGAAAAATTAACCGACATTACCGTTGCAATTGATAAATTAGATAAAATTGGATATGAAAACGTTTTTGCAGAATTAAAACAGTCGGGTATAGATGAGCAGTCATTAAAATTACTTGAACCGATTTTAAATTTAAACGGCAGATTTGAAGACCAATTACAATGCTTAGAAAAATTTATCGGTGAAACCGAAAGCGGACTAATAGGAATTGTTGAAATTGAAAAATTATTCAGCTATTTAAAAAGGGCTCAATTTAAAAACAAAATTGAACTTGATTTAACACTTGCAAGAGGACTAAATTATTACACGGGAGCCATTTTTGAAGTAGTTTCTGACGAATTTAAAATCGGCAGTATTTGCGGCGGCGGCAGATATGACGATTTAACCGGAATATTTGGTTTGAAAAATGTTTCCGGTGTCGGTATTTCATTTGGTGCCGATAGAATATTTGACGTATTAGACAACTTAAATCGTTTTCCTGAACATTCATTTTCAAATGTTAAATTGATGTTTGTCAATTTTGGCGAACAAGAAGAATTATATTGCTTACCGGTTTTAAAACTGTTGAGAGAAAACAATATAAATTCTGAAATTTATCCCGAAAATGATAAAATGAAAAAGCAAATGAAATATGCCGATTCTAATAAAATTCCGTTTGTAGCCTTAGCCGGTGAAAATGAGATGAAAGAACAAAAATTTACTTTAAAAAATATGAAAAACGGAGAGCAAAATTTAGTTACGGTAAAAGAATTGCTCCTAATAATGTCTGAATTAAAATGATGTAACAGATATTATTTCATCGCTTTAACATCATCTGTCGAAACTTCGCTGAAATTGTTACCCCATGAGTGATTTATAAAATTAGCAATTTCAGCAATATCGTCGTCACTTAATTTGCCTTTATAAGCTATCATAACACTGCCTTCTATGCCGTTTACAATACTGTTTAATTCAACAGCTTCTCCTTTTAAAGAAGGAAATGCACCGGATATTCCCTCACCGTTATTTTGGTGGCAACCGGAACAGTGTTTGGTATAAAGTCCTTCACCCACGGTATAATCGGGTACAGCATCTTTTATTGTTTCATTGATGGTTTGATTTATTTCATTTTCATTAGATGATTGCTTATTCCCGCATGATACAATCGAAAAAAATAAACTGTAGAAAAAAATTATTGCAAGAGCGTTTTTGGTGATTTTATTTATCATGACTTAAAATTTAAATTTTGATTTCGTTTTTATTAATGTCAAAGGTAGTAAAAATTCTTGAATATAAGGAAAACTGTTTATATCAATTAAAGTCCGCAACGTGATTTGCAGGTTTTAAGGTGCTGTTATTTCAATTGACAACTCTTTTTATTTCGTTTCAAGTTCTAAATGTTGTAAAAAGAAAAATGAGTAATTGTATAGTTTCACAACGTTGTTGTTAAAAAAACACCCCGCACCGGTCAGGTGTTTTCACCCGACTGAATTTCAGACATATAGGTATAGACTTACCGATTTAAGCTTATTAATAAATTTGCAGAGAAATTTTTTATTTCGCCGGCAGGTCAAAAAGACCCGGCAGGTGCAGGGGAATTAGTATCAATTTTGGGCGGATTTACAGGCTGATTATGTCCAATAATGAAAATTTCGGAAACATTTTAACAATTTTATTGTTCAAATATTGATTTTCTTAAAATTAATTCAATTTCCGGCACGTAAAAATAAAAAGTCTAATCATTTTTCAAATATCGCATTTATACGAGCTTAAAAAAAAGAGGGAGTTTTGAGACCGGACTCTTACTTTCAATAACAATAATTTCAGACTATAA
>DYOF01000110.1 GCA_020720665.1 Acetofilamentum sp.
CGTCCGGCATTATTTTTAGGAAAAGCAATTACATCCCTTATTGAATCTGAGCCGTTAAATAAAGCAACCCATCTGTCGAACCCAAAAGCAATACCTCCGTGCGGCGGTGCGCCGTATTGAAACGCCTCCATTAAAAAGCCGAATTGAGCATTTGCCTCATCATCTGAAAAACCTAATCGTTTAAACATTTTTTGCTGTAGTTCCGTATCGAAAATACGAATCGAGCCGCCGCCTATTTCACTTCCGTTAATTACAAGGTCATACGCTTCTGCTTTAATATTTTCAGGATCACTGTCAATTAAATGAATTTGTTCTTTTTTAGGCGATGTGAACGGGTGGTGAACGGCGTGAAATTTTCCGGTCTCTTCATCCTTTTCAAACAGCGGAAAATCTACGACCCAAATGGGTGCGAACTTTTCATCGTTTCGCAAACCGCTGCGTGTTGCCATTTCTAAACGAAGTTCTCCTAATGCCGTTAGGGTCTTACTTTTTGTTCCTGATAAAATTAAAATTAAATCGCCCGGATTTGCATTAAATTTTGATGTCCATATTTTTAACTCATCTTCAGAATAAAATTTATCTATTGATGATTTAATTGTCCCGTCCGAATTATATTTTATGTAAACCAAACCGCCGGCTCCTATTTGAGGGCGCTGCACCCATTTTGTTAATTCGTCTGTTTGTTTTCTGGAATATTCTGAAAAACCTTGTACACAAATTCCTCCGATATATTCTGCTTCATCAAATACTTTAAAAGATTTTCCCTTAACATCTTTTGTTAAGTTAATTATTTTCATTTCAAAACGGATATCCGGTCTGTCGCAACCGTAGGACTCCATTGCTTCATCGTATGCTATACGCGGGAAAGCCTCATTAAAATTAATTCCTTTAATTTCAGAAAACATATGTTTGGCAAGACCTTCAAATAAGCTTAAAATATCTTCACGTTCAATAAATGACATTTCACAATCAATTTGCGTAAATTCAGGTTGTCTGTCAGACCTGAAATCTTCATCTCTAAAGCACTTCGTCAGTTGAAAATATTTATCATAGCCGGCAATCATTAATAGCTGTTTAAATACCTGCGGTGATTGCGGCAACGCATAAAATTTTCCTTCACTCATACGCGACGGGACAACAAAATCTCTTGCTCCTTCCGGTGTTGATTTTATTAAAAACGGAGTTTCAATTTCCAAAAAGTCTTTTGAAATCAGATATTTTCGAACTTCCTGAGCCATACGATTTCTTAAAATAATCCCCTTCTGAACTTTACTCCGCCTTAAATCAAGGTATCTGTATTTTAAACGCAATTCTTCTCCGCCGTCAGTGTTATCTTCAATAGTAAACGGCGGAACTTGAGATTTACTTAAAATATTTAATTCGCTTACGGTTATTTCAATATCACCGGTAGGAATTTCTTTGTTTTTACTGCTTCTTTCAGTTACGATGCCTCTTGCTTTTATAACAAATTCTCTTCCGAGTTGTTCTGCATTTTTATGCAAATCCTGATTTGTTTCTTTATTAAAAAACAGTTGTGTTACTCCGTATCGATCTCTTAAATCAATAAAGGTCATTGCGCCTAAACTTCTGACTTTTTGAACCCAACCACTTAAGGTAACTTCATTTCCTATATCATTTCCGCGTAATTCTCCGCAATTATGTGTTCTGTACATGATTTCTTTTTTGATAAATTTCAGCAAATATATAATTTTACAATTTACCGAAACAAAGAATGTAATTTAAAATATAGATTATGGAAGCAATTTTTACCGAAGAATATTTTATGAAAAAAGCAATTGAACAGGCGAAGGCAGCATTTGATAAAAATGAAGTACCTGTAGGAGCAGTTATTGTATATAAAAATTCTGTTATTGCTGCAGCTCATAACTTAACAGAAACTTTAAATGATGTAACGGCACATGCTGAAATGTCGGCATTTACATCTGCATCGAATCGACTTGGTGCAAAATATTTAAACGAGTGTACTTTATATGTTACCTTAGAACCATGTGTTATGTGTGCAGGTGCTTCTTATTGGACGCAAATCGGAAAAATTGTTTACGGTGCGACAGATGAAAAACGCGGGTTCTCTAAATTTTCTCGGCAAATACTTCATCCTAAAACTATTGTAAACGCAGGTGTTTGTAAAGATGAGTGTTCTGAATTAATTTCTGATTTTTTCAAAAAGCATCGTTCTGTTTAATGAAAATTTGAATTAATGTATGTTAAGCGTTTATTTTCGGAAAAGGACTCGGTATATTCCGGATTTTTCAAAATTTTTGGTGCGTCAACCCCTTTTATAAACTTTATATTTCCGATATATTCTTCGGCTTCATCCCAGAAATTATTATCAATTAAATTTTGCAGAAATTTTGCTCCGCCTTCAACAAAAACGGATTGAATTCCTTTATTGTACAAGACTTGAAAAAATTCATTGTAAAAATTATTCCCGAATGATATTTGTATGTAATTCGTATTAATTTTTGATTTTATTTTTTTTTCAGTAAATACTATTGTCGGCTGAGTGTCATCTAATAAATGTAAATTTTCATTTAGTTTTAATGTCCGGTCAAGAACAATTCTTATCGGATGTATTCCGCTCCAATCTCTGACATTTAATCGCGGATTATCTTTTTGAGCCGTTTCGGTTGCAACCATAATTGCTTGTTCTTGAGTTCTTCTTTTATGAACAAGCATTCCGGCATATTCATCAGTTATCCAGTTTGGTTGTATCGGCATTAAAGGTTCTCTTATAAAGTCGATGAATCCGTCAATTGTTCTTGCCCATTTTAAAACAATATAAGGTCTTTTTTTTTCGTGAAATGTAAAAAACCGTTTATTTAAGTTTATGCATTCCGGTTCTAAAATTCCGTATGTTACATTTACCCCTGCATTTGTTAACATGTTAATTCCTTTACCGTTAACTTTATCAGAACTGTCTGTACATCCAATTACAACATTCGGTATTTTGTTTTGAATAATCATCGTAGAACATGCGGGTGTTTTCCCTACATGGGCACATGGTTCAAGGCTGACATAAAGAGTTGATTCTTTTAGTAAGTCTTTATTTTTAACGGAGCTAACAGCGATTACCTCAGCATGTGCTTCACCTGATTTTTTATGCCAGCCTTCACCAATAATTTTATTTTCATAAACAACAACTGAGCCGACAATCGGATTCGGATAAGTTGTTCCTAAACCGTTTTTTGCTAATTGTATGCATCGTTGCATATATTTTTCATGGATTTGCAGATTTTCGCTCATTTATTTTTGTAATGATTAAACGCTTAGCTTATTTTTGTTTAAAACTTTTTTATGACAATTAAAGAAGCAAAGATATATATAAGAGAAGAATTATTGCCTTTTTATCCTAAAAATGAAATTTATTCATTTACAAAAATCATTTTCCAAGACCTGTTTAATATTACAGATAATGAATTAATTACAAAAGAGGGTTCTATTTTGCCGAACGATGAATTTGAAAAACTGAGTTCTGTAATTAAAAGACTAAAACAATTTGAGCCGATTCAATATATCACAGGGCATACAGAATTTTATGATTTGCGTTTTTTTTTATCAAAAAGTGTCTTGATACCTCGTCCGGAAACGGAGGAATTAGTTGATATTATTATTAAAGAAAATCAGAGAAATGAAAATTTGAAAGTTATTGATATCGGAACCGGCAGCGGTTGTATTGCGATTTCATTAAAAAAGAACTTAAATAAGGCACAAGTATTTGCAACAGATATAAGTAATGATGCAATACAAACGGCAAAAAAAAATGCCGATTATAATTCGGCAGAAGTAAATTTTTCTGAAAATGATATTTTAAAGGCTGATAATTTAATGTTTGGGGATATAGAATTTGACCTTATTGTCAGCAATCCGCCGTATATTAAACAAAGCGAAATTTCATTAATGAAAAAGAATGTCCTTGATTATGAACCACATCAAGCATTATTTGTAACAGATGAAAAAGCTTTTGTTTTTTACGAGGCAATTATTTTATTTTCAGAAAATCATCTTTCAAAAAAAGGAAAAATTTATTTCGAAATAAACGAAAATCACTATCTTTCTGTATATAAGTTGCTTATTAATAATGGTTTTATAAACATTCAAATACGAAAAGATATATTCGGGAAAAACAGATTTATTATAGCCGAGAAATAAAAATTTTACTTGCTTTCTTTTTCTTTCTTCTTTTCTATTTTTTGTATTCTTTTTTTATCTTGGTTTTCCATTCTTTGTTTTCTCTTTTCTATCAAATTTTTTTCTTTTTCTCTTAATTTATTTTCTCTCAATTGTTGTTTTGTATAATTTATTGTTTCCTCATTAAATAAATCGACCCATTTAATTTTAACTAATTCCCTTTGAATTTCATAGAGCATATTGTTTTCGTCTTTTTCGGCATATATTAAAACAAGGTTTAAATTAAACTCAAGGTCTTCAATTTTTATTAAAGTTTTTTTGTCAACCGAATATATTTTATCGATATTTTTGAATACAATATATCTTCCTTCTTCTGATTTGATGACTTGTTCTGCATCAGTCTTTCCTTTTTCCCAAATTACACATTTATCTGAGTATAAATTTATTGTTCCTTTATTTAGAAAAAAGGGTTCCGCTGTTTTTAAATTCGAAAAAGCATTCATTTTTTGCATGAGTTTTCCGTTTTTTGCATCAGAATATGTTTTATTTTTATATGCTGCATTCAAATATATATCCATCAGTTCAGTTGATTCAATATAAATTTGAAACGGTTCTTTTTTCAGTTCTACTTTTGAATCTTCAATGTTTATTCGTTTGCCGTTTTGAATAAAATAAACATAAAATGAATTGGTTTGAGCGTTAACGGGAATGCATGTGAAAGCCAAAACGATTAGGATTGGTGTTATACGTAAAATTTTGATAATCGGGTTTTTCATAAAAGCTAAATGGTTAAATTATTGAATTAATAAAAATCTGAAAAATTTTTTAGAATTATTTATGCTGCAATTTCTTTTTTTGCAATAAACGAAGCATATAAAAATGCCGGCAGAATTGAAAAAAGAGATGAGATTACAACAGAAACAAACATTATAATTGTTTGTGAAATTACAATCAGGTTTTCTCCCGGTAAAACGCTAAATAATCGACCAAGTATCCAAGAAACTATAAGATTGGCAATTATAAGTAATATTCCGAGAAAAATTGCTGTCCCGAGAGTAAACCAACGATTGTTTTTTATAATAAATAGTGTTCTGCTTACCGAGTCGAGCAATGATTTTCCTTCAAAAACAATAACAAAGGGTAATAAATACGAAGAAACAAAAACAAAAGCACCCCAAATAATCAGTGCTAAAAATAATAAAGCTGTACTTTTAAAAAGTCCTATAATAAAAATACCAAATGAAAATATCAAAAAAATTAATATTTGAGAAAGAATTATTTTGATTATGTTTTTAGCAATTAAAGAACTTAGCTGTCCTAATTCCGTATTTTTTTCTGAATTTGAATATTTTAATGAAACAAAAGAACTTATAACAAGGACTAAAACAAAATTTTGGATAAGTATAACAGCCAAAAGGTAAAAATACTCTTTTGGAAATAATTGAATATCCTGCTTATTCATAACATCCGTTAATGATTGCTTTATTTCTTGTTCAAAATGTATGGATAAATAAGTATTTAAAAGAATTAGAGGTCCGATAAAAACAAGAACATATAATAGGATATTCTTTATTTCAGAAAAAAAGAACTTTAAGGTTTCGCTTAAAGAATCACTAAAATCTCTTGGTTCAAAAAATTGGTTCATTTTGATTTTTTTAGTTAATAAATCTATTTGTTTCATTTTGATTTTCAAAACGGTTTATTACTTCTTCCTGCGTTTTTAATAATTCGGTATTTGGATTTTGTTTTGCTTTTAAATTAAAGTAATGAACCCCATACATAATATTCAAAATAATTATTTGTACAATGTACAAAATGAAAATTAATATGCCGAATAAACCTATTAAAACAAAAAGGCTTTTTCCGTCAGCCTGACCGGTAAAAACAGAAATTGCACCGACTAAAACCATCGGTATCATAGTTATATAAGTTGACATAAGCAGCATTGCAGAATATAGAAGATAAAGCCCGAATGTAAACCACCAATTGTTTTTTATTAAATTAATACTGATTTTAAACGATTCAAAAATGTTAGATTTTTCAACCGCTATAACAAACGGAAACAATGATAAATAAACAAAAATAACAAAAAACAATACGATTATTAAAAAAGTACCTATAAAAGGAATAAAAGCAAACAGAATTAGAATCGGAATAATAAGAATTGTAATTAAAAGAGAAGCAGCAAAAATTTTCAGCCCGGACTGTAACATGCCTTCTGAAACATTTTTCAAACTAAAGTTTCCTTTTCCGTATTTATTATATGCTGAAATATAATGATATATTGTAATGTTTATAACAAAGAATGCCATTATAAACAAAATATAAATTATCAGAAAAGAGAACTTGAACTGCATAGGTGAATGCGAACCTCCGGTAAACTGAAAGGTTTCAACGAAATCATTGAAAAAAAATATTGCAACTAGGATTGCCGAAATAAAAAACGGTCCTGCAAATTTTAATACTGCTGTAAAAATCCCTTTTAATTCCTGTGAAAAAAAAGAAAACGGCGCAACAACCATGTCTCCGAAAGCTCTTTCTTTATACAAAGGAACAGCCTTTTTTTGTTCTGCTTCTGACCCCATATTTAATCGTTTTTAATATTTGAAACACAAAGCTAATAAAATACATTAAATTAATATTATTTTTCGTTATTGACCGACTAAAATAATTCATATTTGCTTGCATTTTTCTTTTATTTTACGGTAAGGCGTATTTTGACTTTTTGAGCTTGGACATGGGTTGTCAAAAATAACGGTTTTAACCTGTATTCCGCAATAGAAAAAAAGATTAATTTTATGGGATAAAATCCTAATGCACAGCGTTAGAAAAAATGAGCATATGAAATTAGAGCTGTCTTTTACCGGTAAAGAGATTACGACATGGGGCGGAATGGTGTTTTTGAAACAAATGTTGGACAAAATTCGCTTTAGGGAACACATTCAATCCTGTCAAGATTTACCAACACAAGACTCTAATCTTTGGGATTATCCAATTGAATAAGCGCTAAAAATATCTAATGCGTAATGTGGGTTAAAATCACACGATTTACCTTATTCCTATCTAAAACTTCCTGATATAAAACACGATAAGAAATTACCTGTGGTGTTGAGCAAGGAGGAAGTTTGGGCAATGCTTACGCATTCAAAATTACTCAAACATAAAATGTTAACAGTTTTTGTGCCGATTCCAAAAGGTTGTCGATGGCATTGCC
>DYOF01000111.1 GCA_020720665.1 Acetofilamentum sp.
TCTTCTGTTAGTCATACCCTTGTGTGTGAAAAATCGTTTTACACGGGTGTTTCATTTTTTGTAAAATTATAGTAAATATACAAAAAAAGCAGTCGTGAATGACTGCTTTTAAAAAAATTATATTCGACTAACTTTTAATATTCGCAACTAAAAACTCGCGATTTAATCTGGCAATATGAGCTAAAGATATACCTTTAGGACATTCCATTTCGCATGCACCTGTATTTGAGCAGTTTCCGAAACCGAGTTCGTCCATAACCGCAACCATGTTTTTAGCACGTCTTGCGGCTTCAACTTTTCCTTGTGGCAATAAAGCTAATTGTGATACTTTTGCAGATACAAATAACATGGCAGATGAGTTTTTACATGTAGCAACACATGCCCCGCATCCGATACAAGCTGCTGCATCCATTGCTTCGTCTGCATCAGCTTTTGGTATTGGTATTGCATTCGCATCAGGAACACCGCCGGTACTTACGGAAACGAAACCACCGGCTTGCATAATTTTTTCAAATGCCGAACGGTCAACCATTAAGTCCTTAATAACAGGAAAACCACCTGCACGCCAAGGCTCAACGGTAATAGTTTCTTCGTCTTTAAATGTTCTCATATGCAATTGGCATGTGGTAATGAGGCTGTCGGGTCCGTGTGCACGGCCGTTGATAAACAGGCTGCACATACCGCAAATACCTTCACGACAATCGTGGTCAAAAGCAACAGGTTCATGGTTTTCGTTAACGAGTTGTTCGTTCAAAACATCTATCATTTCCAGAAAAGAACTGTCAACCGAAATGTTTTCAAGTCTGTATTTTTCGAAACCGCCTTTTGATTTAGCATCTTTTTGACGCCAAACTTTTAAGTTAAGATTTATAGTTTTTGATGACATAATTTTTAATTTTTAAGAATTCGTTGAATGTTACATTCAATGAATAAAAATGGATTAAGCTGTTTTATAATTACGCGTTTTAACTTCAATTTCCTCATACTTCAAAGACTCTTTGTGTAATTCAGGTTCTTTGTCGGCACCTTTATACTCCCATGCAGCTACATACATAAAATCTTTATCGTTTCGTTTTGCTTCTCCGTCTTCGGTAATATGCTCTGAACGGAAATGTCCTCCGCTTGATTCATCTCTGTTTAGTGCGTCAATAGCCATTAATTCACCAATTTCAATAAAATCAGCTACCCTGTTTGCTTTTTCTAACTCAACATTTAATGAATTTTTTTCTCCGGGTATTTTTAAATCAGACCAAAATTCTTTTTTAATTTTTCTGATTTCTTCAATCGCTTCTTTTAAATCTTTCTCATTCCTTTCCATACCGACATTGTTCCACATAACTTTTCCAAGTTTTTTATGGAAATAATCAACCGATTTGCTGCCTTTTATATTCAACAGTTTATCTATATGAGAATTAACACCTTTTTCAGCGTTTTTAAATTCTTCATGTTCTGACGGATTCATTCTCGGTGTACCTATTTCATAAGCCAAATAGTTTTGTACTGTATATGGTAATATAAAATATCCGTCGGCTAAACCTTGCATTAAAGCTGATGCACCTAAACGGTTGGCTCCGTGATCTGAGAAATTTGCTTCTCCGGCAACAAATAATCCGGGAATAGTTGATTGTAATTCGTAATCTACCCAAATTCCGCCCATTGTGTAATGGATTGCAGGGAATATTTTCATAGGTGTTTTATACGGATTATCAGCAGTAATTTTTTCATACATTTGGAAAAGGTTTCCGTATCGGGCTTCGATAGCATCTTTTCCTAAACGTTCAATTGCATATTTGAAATCTAAGAAAACGCCTTCATTCGTTGTGTTATTTTCAATGCCGAAACCTTTATCTGTTCGTTCTTTTGCAGCTCTTGCAGCAACATCTCTGGGAACAAGATTTCCGAATGCAGGATATCGTCTTTCTAAATAAAAATCACGATCTTCATCAGGTAAATCTTCGGCTTTTAATTTTCTTTCTCGGATGGCTTTGGCATCTTCTAATTTTTTAGGAACCCAAATTCTTCCGTCGTTTCTTAAACTTTCACTCATAAGTGTCAGTTTCGATTGAAATTCGCCGTGTTGCGGTATTGCGGTAGGGTGAATTTGAACATATGCCGGATTGGAAAAGAAAGCACCCTTTTTATAAGCCTTCCAAATAGCACTACCGTTAGAGCCCATTGCATTCGTTGATAAGAAAAATACATTTCCGTATCCGCCGGTTGCTAAGATAACGGCATGACCGAAGTGGCTTTCAATTTTTCCGGTAATTAAATTTCGTGTTACAATGCCTCGGGCTTTCCCGTCAATGATTACAATATCCATTAATTCGGTACGGTTAAACATTTCTACATTTCCTAAACCGATTTGACGACTTAAAGCACTGTAGGCACCTAATAACAGTTGTTGTCCGGTTTGTCCTCTTGCATAGAATGTTCTTGATACTAATGCGCCTCCGAAGGATCTGTTATCAAGTAAACCTCCGTAATCTCTTGCAAACGGTATTCCTTGTGCAACGCCTTGGTCGATAATGTTATTGCTGACTTCTGCCAAGCGATATACATTTGCTTCTCTTGCCCTGTAGTCTCCTCCTTTTATGGTGTCATAAAAAAGTCTGTAAACGGAATCTCCGTCGTTCGGATAATTTTTTGCAGCATTTATACCGCCTTGGGCAGCAATACTGTGAGCTCGTCTGGGACTGTCTTGATAACAAAAGTTTTTAACTTTAAAGCCTAATTCGGCTAAACTTGCAGCTGCTGCACCTCCTGCTAATCCCGTACCTACAACTATAATATCAATTTTTCTTTTATTAGCAGGATTCACAAGGTTTTGATGAGCTTTATAATTGCTCCATTTATCTTTAAGTTTTCCTTCCGGAATTTTTGAATTTAATTTTGTCATAATTTTTATAATTTATTATTCAGTTTGAATAAAATTATTTTATATAAATAGGAAAAATATCGGAATTATTGAAAATCCTACGGCAATTAATATTGCATATAAGGTTCCTGCAATACTTAATCGTTTTCTCCAAAGATTGTTACTCAAGCCGAGGGTTTGGAAAGCCGACCAAAATGCATGGTTTAAATGTAACCCTAATGCAATGAAACTGATTAAATAAACAGCGGTATATATATAACCGTAGTTTGCATCGGTAAATAAATCAGAAACTAATTTATATGCATCGTGAATACCTTCATTTGATACAAGCATAGTGTCAGCTTGAAATTTCATGATGTAGAAATAATTCCAAAGGTGAATTGTTAGAAATCCGAAAATGAACAGTCCTAACCAAATCATATTTCGGGAAGACCATTTACTGCTGTTTTTTCGGTTAACTTTATTGTATTTTACGGGTGTTGCTTTCCAGTTTTGAATTTGAATTACAATTCCCCATAAAATATGAACTAAAAAACCTAAGGCTAAAACGGGTTGCATGATTTGGATTATCGGATTTGTGTCCATAAAATGTGTTGCCGCATTGTAAGACTCAGAACCTCCCAATAAGAATAAATTTGCTGTTAAATGTACTAACAAAAAAACAATTAAAAATAGTCCCGATAAGCTTAAAATTAACTTCTTCCCGACGGAAGACTTCATAAAATTGCTCATAGAATAATAATTTATTTAATTTAATTTGAATAAATTTGTAACGCATACAAAAATACAGATGTTTTCATCTATTGATTATGTTTCAAAACATCACACATATTATTCATATTCATTCTAAATTATGAAATATTCAAAAATTTCTGAAAGTTTATTTAAAAAAAACAGAAATAAATTAATTGAATTATTACCCGTAAATTCTATTGCTGTTGTAAATTCAAATGATCAAATGCCGCGAAACGGCGACCGGTTTTTCGGATACCGACAGCACTCGGATTTTTTTTATCTGACAGGAATTGAACAAGAAAAATCTGTTTTAATTCTTAGTCCGAGTAATGAATTTCAAGAAACCTTATTCATTCTGAAACCGGAAAAAAAACTTGAAATTTGGGAAGGACATAAACTGACAAAAGAAGAAGCAAAGGCTATTTCAGGAATAGAACACGTTAAATACTTATCAGAATTTGAATTTTGTTTGAAAGATTCGGCATTAAAAAAAGAGTTTATCTTTCTAAATGATAATGAATATTCCAAATTTTCAACACCCGTTCCCTATAAAGATATTCGGTTTATAAACGAAATTAAAGGTAAATTTCCTTTGCATACAATAAAACGATTAGCACCTGTATTAACTGAGCTTAGGTTAGTTAAAGAACCGGAAGAAATTGAGTTAATGAGAAAAGCGTGTGAAATTACGAGTAATACATTTCAAAAGGTATTGCAATTTATTAAACCCGGTGTAAAAGAATATGAAATTGAAGCAGAAATTACCCGAGAATTTATAAGAAACGGGGCAAACGGGCATGCATATGAGCCTATAATAGCATCAGGAAAGGACAATTGCATTTTGCATTATGTGAAAAATGATAAAATTTGTCGTGAGGGAGATTTGGTATTAATGGATTTTGGTGCCGAATACGCCAATTATTCTGCTGATACAACAAGAACGGTTCCTGTCAGCGGAAAATTTACAAAACGGCAAAAAGAAGTTTATAATTCGGTATTAAATGTTATGAAAAAAACAATTAAGTTAATGATTCCGGGAAAAACAATAAATTCAATCAATTCAGCTGTTGATAAAATGATTGAAGAAGAACTGATTATTTTAGGTTTGGCAAATTCCGAAGAAATGAAAAATAAAGAAAAAAGAGATGCCGTCAGAATGAAATACTTTATGCACGGAAATTCACATTTTATGGGTCTTGATGTACACGATGTCGGTAATAAAGATACCGTTTTTAAAGCCGGAATGGTAATGAGTTGTGAACCCGGTATTTATATTGAAGAAGAAGGATTCGGTATTCGTTTAGAAAATGATATTTTGATTACAGAAGGAGAACCGATTGATTTATTGGCACATGAACCGATTGAACCGGATGAAATTGAAAAATTAATGCAATGAATTTTTTGCAGACATAACTTTTCGGATTTTAATATTGAAACCTTCATTTAATTTTTACGTACAATATGTTTAGAAAATAAAATTTTAAAAAAACATATACGTGGAAGCAATATCTTATATATCAAAAAACTTATTACCGGGTGTAATTTTAAATAAAAAAACCGGGGTATTTGAAATTTCGGGACATTCTTGTCCGGAAGATGCCGGCGAATTTTATGAACCCATATTCAATTGGCTTGACGAATATAAAAAACAGCCGTTACAAAGCACAACTTTAGATTTTAAAATGACTTACTTTAATACGGTTACTGCAAAAGTTTTTTACTTAATAATGACGCGGATGGAAGATTTGTCCTTTTCAGGTTATGATGTAAAAATAAGATGGTTTTACAATGAAGGTGATGAAGATTTAGAAGAAGCCGGTGCAGAATTTGAGAAAATTTTGAATGTTAACTTTGAGCGTATCCCGGTAAGCAATGATTTTGAAGAAGAAGATTTAGAGTCATATTTTAATTAGATGTTTTTTCAAGGTTTATTTTTTTTATTGACAACAGGTAATAATATAAAAGAGGCAATACCTACGATTATTATCATTAAAGTCATTGATTCATGAACAGCAATAGCAAAAATATTTGAATCAATTTTACCGACTCCGAAAATCATTAATGCCTCCCTGACAGCAATGTGCCACGAACCTATTCCTCCGGGAGAGGGAAATACCATACCGAATGATGAAACCACAAAAACCGTCAGCCCGGTTAGCAGGCTTAAATGCTCGGTAAAATTAAAACTCCAAAAAACAATATAAATCATAAAAAAATACAACACCCAAATAATTATTGAGTGTGCAATAAATTCAAGTTTTTTATCCATTTTAATTATTGCTTTCACGCCGTCAATAAATTGAATAAAAATGTGTTTTGATTTAGCATATAAAGTCGTTTTCTTAATTTTTGAACGAAAAAGAAACAGAAAAATTAATGTTGTTATAACCATAACGCCAATAATAACAAGGAAAGGAACAGATAATAAAATTTTATGAATATTCTCTTTAACTTCGGGTTTGTTCAAAATATCGGTGATAACATCCATTTGTGTAATTAAAACAATTGCCAACAGAATAAACAGCATTATAAAATCAATAATTCGCTCAATAAAAACAGTACCTAATAATTTTGTAAAGGGTATGTTTTCTGTTTTTCCCATAACACCGCAACGAACAACTTCTCCCGACCGCGGTATTGCTAAATTAGAAAGGTACATAATCATTACCGCAAAAAAGGAATTTAATTTACTCGGGTTGTAACCCATAGGTTTTATCAGTATAACCCAGCGAACAGCTCTGCTTATATGACTCAGCAAACCCAAAAATAAAGAAAGAATAATCCAAGAGTAATCGGCATTTAACAGAGCTTTTTTTGTTTCATGCCAATCTTGGTCTTTATATACCCACCAAAAAATAGCAATTCCGACAGAAAAGAAAAGAAATGTTTTTATACTGTTTTTGAGTTTCTTATTCATAACAAATTTGAAACTGCAAAAATATTTTTTTATTTTTCAATCACGAATTTTTTTAGTTTAAATTTAAAGTAATTCGGGGTCGTATTTTAAAGTTTTCATTACCAAATCTTTGTAGGTTCGCCCAATTGGTAATTCATTGTTTTTTATTGTAATAACACGCGAATTAAATGAAGAAACCTTACTAACCGAAATGATAAATGATTTATGAATTCTTATAAACTCATGGTCTTTTAATTTTTCTTCAATTTTACTTATCGGAAGTTTTGTCATAATCGATTTATCAGTGGTATGTACTTTAATGTATTCTCTGAAACTTTCTAAATATAAAATTTCATCTAAATAGATTTTATGTATTGTTTTGTCTTCATTAAAATAGATAAACGGTTTTCCGGTTCTGTCGCCGTCGTCAAACACCTGTATATCAACATCTTTGTTTTGTTTGTAGAATTTATTCATCGCAATATAAAATCTGTCAAAGGAAACAGGTTTTAAAAGGTAATCAACGATATCATATTCGTAGCCCTTTAAGGCGTAATTTCTGTAAGCGGTTATAATTATAACTTTCGGATGCTTTTTTAAGGATTTTAAAAATTCAAATCCTGAAATTTTAGGCATTTCTATATCTAAAAAAATTAAATCGATATTTTGTTCTCGCAGAACTTTATCGGTTTCAATGGCGTTACTGCATTCGGCAACAATTTCAACATCTTCAAAACTCTGCAAATGGTTTTTAATAACTTTAATGGCTAAAGGCTCATCATCAACTATAATACATTTTGTTTTCATCTGTCTAAAAATTTGTAATTAATTAATAATCTGCAAATTGAATGCATA
>DYOF01000112.1 GCA_020720665.1 Acetofilamentum sp.
CTCCGCTGATTTTCGCATACCTGCTCGGATGGTAAGTGATTAAATTACTGACACACAAAAAATCCCTACATTTAGAAGGGATTTTTTTTATGTGTCATTTTTTTTGATTAATTATCCCAATGAATACCCATAATTGTCATATCATCAACTTGATTTGTTTTACCCATCCATCTTTGCATAATTTTTTCAATATACAACTGTTGTTTTTTCATCGGATAATGATGTATTTCATCAAATAAACCGATTAATTGTTTTTTTGAAAACTTTCGATTGAGTTCTCCTCCTACTTGGTCTTGGTATCCGTCGGAAAATAAGTATATGATATCATTTTTTTGTAGTTGAAAATAAGAAGTTTCAAATTCTTTTTCTACCGGATAATATCCTATAGGATTTCTTGTTGCTTTGAATTCAATCAGTTCTGAGTTTCTATATATAAATATCGGACTAAATGCTCCTGAAAATTGCAACTCGTTAGTCGTTTTATTAACAGCACATAACGCAATATCTAATCCGTTTTTGTTTTGAATATTCTCACCGTATGATTTGAATGTATATTTAATTCTTTCTCTTAATAAATTTAAAACGTCGCCGGTAAAATTAGTCAAATTTCGTCCAATAATATCATCTAAAAAGGTAATTCCGAGCATTGTAATCAGAGCTCCGGGTACGCCGTGACCGGTACAATCTGCAACACCCAAAATTACCCAATCGTTTATTTGATTTACATAATAAAAATCACCGCCTATAATTTCTTTCGGTTTGTAATAAATAAAATGATCACCGGGTACAACTTTATTGATGAAGTTTTCTTCGGGTAATAAAGTGTCTTGTATGTATTTTGAGTAATTAATTGAATCAGAGATATGCTTATAGGCATCTTCGGCATTTTGTTTCAAAATTTCCAATTGTTTTGAATATTGCTCAACTTCCATTCTTCGTTGGTCAACTTCTAAACTTTGAGCAAATAATTTTTGATTGAGTTTATCTTGCTCAATTTTTTGTTTCTCAATTTGTTGCATGTAAAGTTGAATTTCTGAATTTCGTTGTTCAACTTCTAATTTTTGGGCAAACAGTTTTTGGTTTAATGCTTCTTGTTCAATTGCTTTTTTTTCTAATTCTTTTGCATATTGTTGAACTTCAATATTTCGTTGTTCAACTTCTAATTTCTGAGCAAACAGTTTTTGGTTTAAAGCCTCTTGATTTTTTGCCTGCTTTTCAATTTTTTCTAAATATTGTTGAACTTCAATATTTCGTTGTTCAACTTCTAATTTTTGTGCAAATAATTTTTGGTTTAATGCTTCTTGTTCATTTGCTTTTTTTTCTAATTCTTTTGCATATTGTTGAACTTCAATATTTCGTTGCTCAACCTCTAATTTCTGTTCAAATAATTGTTGATTTAAAGCATCTTGTTGCTTAACAATAAGCTCTATTTCTTTGGCATAAGTTTCTGTTTCTGTGCTTTTAAGTTCAACTTTCTTTTTTTGTGCTAAAATCATTTGATTTAAGCTTTCTTTTTCATTAGCTTGTTGTTCCAACCGGACAGTATATAACCTTATCGCTTTGTTTTTTTCTTCAAGTTTTTGAGTTTGGTCTGCAAGTACATTTTTGGTTTTTATAATTTCCTCGTGAGCTTTTTTTCGTTTAATAACTGACGCAACAGTATTGCTGACGGTTTGTAAGAACTCAATTTCAAATTCGCTTGCTTTGTGTTCGGGTTCGGTATATAAATTTATTATTCCGATAATTTCTTCGTTTAATTCTATCGGAATATTATAAAGTCCGTAGTCAGCTAACGGTTCAATATAATTTTTAAGCTCAGAACTAATTTTTTTAATAAACTGAATATTCTTCTCTTCAATTGCTCTTCCGCATAAACATTCACTCGGTTTAAATACCTTACAATTGCTGTTTATTTCTCCCAAATTTTTTTGAGCATACATCTCTAAATTTCCGTCATTATTCAAAAGGTAAATAGCTCCTTTTGTGCTTATTTTTTGCCATGATAATGATAAAAGTCTGTCTAAAGTATCTTGTATAAATTCATCGAGTTTTCGCTCTTTCCCTGTAATATTTTTTAATATTTCAGAAACGGCGGATTGTATTTTTGTATTTGAACGGAGTTGTTCTAATTCATTTTTTGTATTAGTTGCAATATCTGTTTCATTTTCTGCTAATTGTATAAGTTTTTTAATTCGCTTATTTTTCCTTTTTAAAGAAATTATTAAGAGGCTTATAAAGAAAACAATTAATATAATTGCAAGAATTAAACCTAAATATAAAATGCCGATATCATCGGTTATTGATGATTTTAAAATTGAAATTATTTTATTCATTGAAGTTTTGTTGTAAATTAAAGCATATTTTTAAAAGCGGATATCGTTTTCTTTAAAATATTGCCCGTAGTCTTTATCGTCTCCTTTTATGTGTTCAATTACCCAATCTTTTAAAAATATAATTAAGTCGTAGTGAATATTTGCCGAATTGGTTTTGAGTTCTTCATTCCATTGGTTCACTTTTTTGATGAGTTTTGCATGTTTTTCAATATGTTCATCAGTTAAAGGATAATTGAATTTTTTGAATAAATCTTCTTCGGTTTTAAAGTGGTATTTTGTGTAGTTTACAAGCTCTCCTAAAATTTCGGGTACAGCCTCGTTTGCTTTTCCGTCTGAAAATAAATTAAAAAATTTATTGATTAATTCTATTAATTTTTTATGCTGTTCATCAATAATATTAGAACCTACAGAATATGATTCATCCCAATTAATTAATATTTTATCCATTTTATTTTTTTTTGTAAGAGTTTGTTAAATCGTGTGACTTAAAAATTTTGAATATTTCTTGTCTTCAACTAAAATATGGTTTGTCCACCATTCTTTTAAGTATTCGATTAATTTATAATGAGAACCTTCGGAAGAATTTTTAAGGTCAAATTTCAATTCGTTTGTTTTTTTTCTGAACTCTTCATGAAGTTTTTCGTGTTTGTCTTTTTCAGGGTAATTGTATTTATATAGTAATTTTTCTTCTGAATTTAAATGAAAATTTGAATATTCAATCATTTCATATAAAATTTCGGAAGTAATTTCTTGTGCATTTCCTTCTTTAAATGATTTAAAGAGTTTATTGATTATGTCAATCAGCTTTTTGTGTTGTTCATCCATTTCTGCATTTCCTACAGAATAGGTTTCGTTCCAATTAATTAAGTTATCGGTCATTTTATCCTAATTTAATGTAAGCTAAATAAGTTTTGTCTGTTCCCATGATGTGTTGTATTAACCAATCTCTAAGGAAAGTCATTAAATCATAGGTTGTTGTCATATTTCCGTCTTTCACTTCCTGATGATATACTTTCAATTTGTCAACAAATAATTTATGCGTTTTAATATGTTCATCTGTTTGAGGATACGATGAATTTTTAAAAATTTCTTCTTCTGCTGTAAAATGAAAAATTGTATAATTAACTAATTCGCCGATAATATCGCCAATTTTGTTATGTGCCTGTGCTGTAGCAAATGCATTGTAAAAATCATTTATAATATCAACTAATTTTTGATGCTGGGTATCTATCTCTTTATGACCGAGTTCATAAGTAGAATTCCAACGAATCAATATTTTTTTTTCTTCCATGTGTTAAAAATTTATTTTATATATGGTAAGTACGTTACATCAGTATTTTTAATGTGTATTATAAGCCAATCTCTTAAAAATGTAACCATATCATAAGAGGATGTCATGTTACCGCTTGCAACTTCTTTATGGTATTCTTTGAGCTTATTAACAAAATTAATATGTTTTTTTAAGTGTTCTTCTGTGTCGGGATATGTTGAATTTTTAAATAATTCTTCCTCGGCTGTAAAATGGAATATTGTATAATTAACTAATTCATTGATAACTTTACCTATTCTTTCATGCTCTTGCGAGCTTGCAAACGCATCATAAAAGTCATTAATTATATCTACAAGTTTTTTGTGTTCTGAATCTATTTTAGAATGACCGATTTCATATTCGGCAACCCATTTAATAAGTATTTTTTTTTCTTCCATAATTTTTAATATTTGTATTTTTTATTCGTTTTAATATTTTTAATTTGTAATATTTTATTTAATTTATAAAATTTATACCAGTTCAATACCCTTTTCCAAGAAAAATGTTACATATTTTTTGTCTTCTCCTAAAATATGGTCAATTAACCATTGCCTTAAAAGATTCATAATATCGTAGGATACCGTTATTTCTCCGTTGTCAACCCCTGCTTTAAATTCAACAACTTTATTAACAAAAGATTGATGTATTTCTTTGTGTTTTTCAGTTTCGGGATAATTGTATTTTTCAAAAAAAGTTTCTTCGGTTTTAAAATGATAGTCGGTATATTTTACCATTTCTTCAAGTATTTCAGAAGCTTTTTCTTGTGCTTCCCCCGCAATAAATGAAGCATATAATTCATTTATCATATCAACTAATTTCTTGTGTTGCTCATCAATTAACTCATAACCGACTGAATAGAAATCGTTCCATGCAATTAATTTTTTACTCATAATTTGATTTTATTTAGAGAATATTTTTAGTTCAAAAGGGATGTTAAATATGGTGTTAATATCTTTGGCACTTTCTATATTGTCCTCGTCGTCAATATCATAATACCATGTAATTTTAATTTGTTTCCCTTCATTATTAAATTTAATAAATTTGGACATCATTTCTAAGATGTATTTATAGGTAACACTGTTAAAAACGCTTAAATATATTTCACAATTCAGTTCACAATTCAGTTTAGGAAATTCTCTGTCAATATATTCCATAATCGGTTTATAAAAGTTGTCAATTTCATTTGCAAATGAAAATCCTTTAATGCTGAAAATGCATTCATCCGCAGAAATATGAACAAAAGGTGTAGATGTAGTTTCTTTTAATAAAATCACAGTTTAAATTTAAAATTCGATTAATTCAATAGGGATGTTAAATAATTCTTGTAAATCTTCACCTGTTGCATAACTGTCTTCGTCTTCTTTGTCATAGTACCATAACACCTTAATGTCTTTTCCTTTTTCTCTGAATTCAATAAATTTGCTTATAATTAAAAGTACATTTTTATATGTAATACTATTAAAAACATAAAATTGAAATTTGAATTCAATAGGGCAATCTATGCCTGGCACTTCTTTTTCAATCCAATCTACAACTTGTTCATACAACTCGTTTAAAGAGTCAGAATAAGAATTTCCCTGTATTTCAAATTTACAATCGGGTATTGAAAAATGAATTTTAGGAGTGTTATTAGTTTCCTTTATAAACATTTTTGATTAATTTACAAATACAAAGATAGATAATAAAATATAATATAATATATAAAAATATATAGTTTTGTATCTTTATATATTATAATTAATATTTTTCTTAATTTTGTCGAATATAAATATTTTATAAAGAATAATAAAATCTTATGATCTATCAGATTATGTATAAAACTCTAATTTTCCTACTTATTGTTATAAATAATTTATATCTGTCAGGTCAAAATCAGAACTATAACTTATCAAGGCAAGATTCTGCAAAAATAAATAATCTTACACAAAAAGCAGTTGATTACCATGCAAATAATTTTTTAAAGCAAGAGTGTGATTGCTATAACGAAATTGCTACGGTTTGGTGGGAGCATAATTATTTTACTGAAGCTATTGACTATTACAATAAATCATTAAAAATAAATGAATTGTTGGCAAATGAAAATGCCATAGCAATGATAAACAGTAATTTGGCATTAATATTTGCGGATAAAGGTGAATATCAAAAATCATTAACATATTTTGAGAAAACTTTAAATATCAGAACGATAAAAAATGAGAAAATAGGAATTATTGCAGCAAGAATAAATATATCGGTAGTGTTAAATAATTTAAAACGCTATGATGAATCGACAGACCAATTGTTGAAGGCTTTGGATTTAGCCAGGGAATTAAACGATCCGATTCAAATGCGTTCATGTTACGGAATGCTTTCTGAAACCTATGAAAAGGCCGGTAACAATACCAAATCTTACTATTATTTTGAATTATACAGACAATTTAATGAACTGGTAGAAGGAAAAAAAGTTGAAAAAGCCAATACATTTGCAAATCAGGAACGATTAAAAAAAGAGTTGGCAGAAAAAGAAAATGCAATAAAAGAATTAGAATTAATAAAAAAGAATTACGAATTAATTACAAAAGAAAAAAAGTTAAAAGCCGGTGAATCAGAAAAATTAAGTTTGTTAGATACTTTATCTCACAAAGAATTGAAAATAAAGTTTATTGAAAATGAAGCTCAACTTCAACAAGCAAAAAGTGAAAAAGAATTATTAAAAAACAAATTTTTACTAAGGAATATTATTTTATTTTCTTCAATAATTTTGTTGGTACTTTTTATTCTTATTTTCTTCTATTTTCAAAAAAGAAAATCTAATAGGATTTTACAAAATAAAAATGCTGAAATAATACAAAAAAACGAAGAAATAGAAGTTCAAAAAAATAATATTGAAGACTTGTTAATAAAAACTACCGAAGCTCATGAATCAATTACTAAAAGTATTGATTACGCCGGATATATTCAAAATGCACTTTTAAATAAAACGCCGAGATTAGATTCATGGTTTCCCGAATCATTTATATTATATCAACCGAAAGGCGCAGTGGGCGGTGATTTTTATTGGTATTCAAAAGTAGAAGAACAAATTATTGTTGCAGCAGTTGATTGTACGGGACACGGAGTTCCCGGTGCTTTTTTAACGGTATTGGCTAATAATGTATTAAATCTAATTGTTAATATCGGGAAAAATACCGTACCGGGTGAAATTTTAAAAAAAATGCATTTTGCCGTTAAAGAAGCTTTAAATCAAGAAATAACTGAAAATAAAGACGGTATGGATATCGCCTTATGTACGGTAAATTTAATAACAAAACAATTATCTTTTGCCGGAGCCAATAATCCTATGTTGATAATTAAAAACGGAAAACCGGAAATTGTAAAAGGCGAAAGATACGGAATCGGCGGTTTCTCGGAAATGTTTTTTGAGCGATTAAAGAAAACAAAAAACATAGAAGAAATGTATCAAACCCATAATATTGAAATAGAGCCTGATATGAGTATATATTTATTTTCAGACGGCTATCAAGATCAAAACGGGGCTGAAACTTTAAAAAAACTAAAATCTGATAATTTCCATAAATTAATACATTCGTTTTCAACAAAACCGATGACTGAACAAAAGAAATTATTGTCAGATTATTTTAAAATATGGAAGGGAGGAAATGAACAAATTGACGATGTTGTAATAATCGGCTTACGTTTTTCTTAATTCAAATATTA
>DYOF01000113.1 GCA_020720665.1 Acetofilamentum sp.
GATAACACTTTACACCCTTTTATGCAAATCTTTTTTGAATTATTCGGGTTAAATAAAATATGTATTTAAAATTAATTTTGAACAGAATTTATAATTTTGCGAGAAAATAATGAATTTGAAGTGAATAAAATGAAGTATTTCGATTTAGAAACCTATAAAACATCCGAACAAAGAATAAAAGAAGCTGATTTGCATCAAACTGCCGGTTATTTATATATCGAAACATACGGTTGTCAAATGAATGTTGCCGACAGTGAGTTAGTTCAATCGATAATGATTGACTCAGGCTTTGCTTTAACAGATAATGAAGAAACAGCCGATATTTTTTTTATTAATACATGTGCTGTAAGAGATAACGCCGAAAAAAAAATCAGAAACCGTTTAACTGCTTTAAATTCATTAAAAAAAAGAAAACCCGGAATAATAATCGGAATTTTGGGTTGTATGGCTGAACGATTGAAAGAACAATTGGTTCAGGAAGAAAAAATCGTTGATATTGTTGCCGGTCCGGATTCATACAGAAGTTTACCCGATTTAATTAAAGAAGCTGAAAACGGCAGAAAAGCTGTTAATGTTTTACTGTCGCGTGAAGAAACATATGCAGAAATCAGTCCGGTAAGAAAAGATAAAAACCGAGTTTCTGCGTTTATTTCAATCACACGAGGCTGTGATAATATGTGTGCATTTTGTGTTGTTCCCTTTACACGAGGGCGCGAACGCAGCCGAAATCCTCAGGATATTTTGAGCGAAATTCAGCAAGTCGTTTTTGAAGGATATAAAGAAGTAACGCTTTTGGGTCAGAATGTTGATAAATATAACTGGAAAAATGGTGAAGTTAATTTTGCGGGATTGTTAAAAATGGCTGCCGAACAAGCCCCGAATACAAGAATACGATTTTCAACTTCGTATCCGCAAGACTTTACAGATGAGGTTATTCAAACGATGTCCAAATATAAAAATATTTGTAAATACATTCATTTACCTGTACAATCGGGCAGTAACACTATGCTTGATAAAATGAAAAGAGGGTATTCACGTGAATGGTACTTAAATCGTATTGAAAGTATTCGGAAAATTATTCCTGATTGTGCAATTTCAACAGATATGATTTCAGGTTATTGTGGTGAAACCGAACAAGATCATCAAGATACATTAAATTTAATGAAGCAGCTAGCTTATGATTTTGCTTATATGTTTATGTATTCTGAGCGACCGAATACCTATGCCGCCAGAAATTATGTTGATGATATTGATGAGGAAACCAAAAAAAGAAGGCTCAATGAAGTTATTGAACTGCAGCAAAAATTATCATTAAAAAGCAATCAAAAAGATGTTGGCAAAGTCTTTGAGGTGTTAATTGAAGGATATTCAAAAAAATCAGAGAAACACTATTTCGGCAGAAATTCACAAAATAAAGTGATTGTTTTTCCTGTTGATGAGAATAAAATAGGTAATTTTGTAAATGTTAAAGTATCAGCTTGTACATCAGCAACATTAATAGGTGAAATTTATTCGTAAATATCAAACAAAAACTAATAACTATATAAAACATACAAATGAAAAAACAAACTTTAATCTTTTTGTTAATCGGGTTAATGGGATACTTAAATTTGGATTCCCAAAATCATCCTGATTTAACTGTTGTTCATCAAGTAAAAACTACACCGGTTAAGGAACAAGGCGGTTCCGGTACCTGTTGGTCATATGCAACAACCTCATTTATTGAAACTGAGGCGCTCAGATTAGGAAAAAGTGAGTATGACTTATCAGAAATGTTTTTTGTATATTTTGCATATTTGAATAAAGCAGAGGATTTTGTGAAATTTCACGGAAAGGCGAATTTTTCAGAAGGCGGACAAGCGCATGACGCATTAAATGTGATTAAGAAAATCGGTTTAGTTCCCGAATCTGTATTCAGCGGTAAAAATTATACCTTACCATATCATTATCATGTAGATATGGTTAAAAATTTGGAATCGATTGTTAAAAATGCTGCAGAAAACGAAAAAGTTTTATCATCATCATGGTATTTAGCTTTTAAAGGTGTTCTTGAAAGTTATCTGGGAAGCGTCCCTGTTAATTTTAGAGCAGGTGAAAACGAATTTAATCCGAAATCTTTTAATGACTCAGAAATCGGATTTAAACCGGATGATTATATTGAGTTCACATCTTATACTCATCATCCTTATTATCAGCAATTTGATATTGAAATTCCCGATAATTGGTCGCATGACAGATATTATAACATTCCGATAAACGAATTAATCCAAATTATGGACTATGCCATTGAAAAAGGATACTCAGTAGATTGGGACGGCGATGTAAGTGAGGACGGGTTTAATAATGAAACGGGCAAAGCCGAATTATCTGACAAAGATTTGAAAAAAATTCAAGATGAAGGGGTTCAAAGATACCGCCAAATTACTTTTGAAAATTATACAACTACGGATGATCATTTAATGCATATTACCGGCATTGCAAAAGACAGCGAAGGGAAGGTTTATTATATTACCAAAAATTCTTGGGGTAATTATAATACTTACGGCGGTTATTTGTTTATGTCACAGGATTATGTTGAAATAAAAACAATTGCCGTAATGGTTCATAAGGATGCAATTCCTTCTGAGATTTCAAAAAAATGCGGTATAAAGTAATTTAAAAAAGAAGGCTGTTTTTTTGACAGCCTTTTTTATTTTTTAATGTCGTAGAAACAACGTTTAGGTGAATAAACTTTACCTTCTGTTGTTAATTCCTTAATCAATTTACCGATTTCTTTTGCATCAATTCCTGTTTTTTCAGAAATGTCACCTGATTTTAAGGGTTTACCTGTTTCGGAAAATGCGTTTAAGATTAGTTCTTTTTTATCCATAAAAAACTATTTTAAATTAGTCTAAAAAAAGTGCCCGGAACAGGGGTCGAACCTGCAAGTCCATGCGGACACATGAACCTGAATCATGCGCGTCTGCCAATTCCGCCACCCGGGCAACTTGTGTACAAAGTTAAATTAATTTTTGTTAAGCAGGTTAGTTTCCCAAAAATTTAACATCATTGTATATAAATGGTATCGTGTATTTCCACCGTAAATACTATGATTTCTGTTTGTATAAATAAATTGAGAAAATTGTTTTTCGGCTTGAACAATTGCTTCACTAAATTCAGCCGAATTTTGCCAATGCACATTGTCGTCTGCCGAGCCGTGAACTAATAAAAAATTTCCTTTTAAGTCGTTTGCAAAGTTTATCGGTGAATTATCATCGTAACCATTCGGATTTTCTTGCGGTGTTCGCATAAATCGTTCGGTGTATATATTATCATAATACCTCCAATTTGTTACAGGTGCAACTGCAATGCCGCTTGAAAAATAATCCGCACCTTTTGTCATACATAATGAAGTCATAAAACCACCGTAACTCCAACCCCAAATACCTATTTTTTTGCTGTTTACATAATTCAATGATTGTAAATATTTTGCAGTTTCAATTAAGTCAATTGTTTCATATTTACCCAATTGTAAATAAGTTTGTTTTCTAAATTCCTCACCTCTTGCTCCGGTTCCTCTGGGATCTACACACACTACTATTGCCCCGTGCTGAGCTAATAAATTATCCCAACCAAAACTCCAATCGTTTAAAACTTCTTGTGAACCCGGACCGCTGTATTGAGTGATGATGACCGGATATTTATTTGTTTCTTTAAAATCAGGGGGTACAATTATATATGCGTACAATTCAATTCCTTCGGAAGTTTTGAAAGTGAAGAATTTTTTGTTAACACCTCCGTATTCTGATACCAAATTTTTTACAGGACTGTTATCTTTTAAAACACGTATCAATTCTTTTTTTGAATTATGAAGCGTAACATAAACGGGGGTTTCTGAATTTGAGAAAAAATTTATATAATATTTAAAGTTTGAACTGAATTCGGCAGAATTTGTACCTGCTTGTTCTGAAAGTTTCTCTTTTTTCTTTCCGTTAATATCAATTTTGTATATTGCTCTGTTTAAGGGAGATTCTTCCGCCGATTGATAATATAAGGTTTTATTTTTTGAATCGTACCCCAAAAATTCGGTAACATCCCAATTTCCCGAAGTAATTTGTTTTATGGCGGAACCGCTGACTACATCGTGTAAATATAAATGCCTGAAGCCGTTACGTTCACTTGTCATAATAAAATATTTTTGGTCGTCGGTAAACTGTAAATTATCAAAATCAGTTTCGTCAAAAAAATATTTATTCGTTTCAGTATATATTAAATCGGTTTTCTCGGATTCGGGAGAAGCATATAATAATTCAAATGTGTTTTGTAATCGGTTTAATTTAAAAACGGCTAATTTATTTACATCATTTGTCCATCGTAATCTCGGAATATAAATGTCTGTTTCGGTACCTAAATTAAGTTCAATGGTTTTACCGTTTTTTATATTATAAATATGAACCGAAACAATTGAGTTTGCTTCACCGGCTTTCGGATATTTAAAACTTCTGTTTTCGGGGTAAAGAATATTTTCTTCAAGTTTCGGATAATCTCCGGCAAAAACGGTCATGTCAAATAGTTTAACATCTGTTTCGTTAAATTTAATATATGCTAAATAATTACCGTCAGGCGACCAAGTATAGGCTTGGTTAAATTCAAATTCTTCTTCGTAAACCCAATCGGGTATTCCGTTTATAATTTCATTCTTTTTACCGTCAAATGTTATTTGTTTTTCTTCGCCGGTTACTATATTCTTAATAAATATATTGTTTGTTCTGATAAAAGCAATATTTGAAGCATCGGGCGAAAATGTTGCTATTTGTTGCTTCCCGTTTTCAGAAACATTTAAAAGTGTATTTTTATTTATGTCATACACGTAATAATCAGCGGTATAAGAACGCCTGTATATGCTTTCGGAATTCGTTTCAAGAAGTATTTTAGTTTCATCTGCATTAAAATTATAATCAGAAATCCTGATTTTAAAATTTGCAGCTTTAAAAATTGTGTCTGTAACATTTCCGGTTTGATAAGCATATTTTACAATATTTCCGCTGCGGTCGTTTGTTGTGTAATGAATTCCGTCATTCATTGATTGAACCCCGTAAACAGAGCTTGACCAAAAAGTCCATTTTTTCCATAAATCATCAATCGTAATTTTTTTAATTTCATTTTGTGAAAATGATGATATTGATAAAAATATAAAAAGTATGTTTGTAATAAATTTGTTATATTTTTTCATAATGGTATAAATTTTGATAATTTTACAACAAAGATATAAATTACCACAATAATTTTCATATATTTTATTAATTTTGGAAATAAATTATTAAACATCTATTTAAGCAATTATGAGAGATTTTGATTCAACCTTTTTGAGTTCTTTGATACTTCTGTATGATAGTTTTGAGGAACACGGCATATCTTTAGTTTATGTCGGTAAATTCAGTCATACAATTACAAAGGTTTTTGCAGCATTAACCGGTGATGAAACAGAAAAATCAAACGAATCTAAGGCTGTACAAAGAACGCTTCATCATACAATGATAGAAATTTTGCAAAATATGACTAAACATTCTGAAAACATGTTTCAGGAAATAAATATGGGGCAAGGCTTGTTCATGCTGGGCAAAAAAAATGATGCTTACCATATTATAACTTCCAATTTAGTTGATGCAAAACAAGAAGTAGTTTTGAAAAATACTATTGATAGTTTAAACGCAGCTACACCGTTAGAGTTAAAAGAAATGTATAAAAAACAATTGAGAGAAGGAAAGATTTCAGGCAAAGGCGGAGCCGGTTTAGGATTAATTGATATTGCCAGAAAAACTCAAAACCCTCTTGATTATATGTTTTTTCCTGCTGATGTAGATAAAAAATATTTTTTATTGAAAGTAAAAGTTGATTCTGAAACTGAAAGTTAATTCTTAATGAAATTTAATAAATTCCTGTCATTAAAGGAATATAACACATTCGGCGTAAATGTTGAGTCTGTTTATTCCTTTTTTTGTTATCATAAAGACGATTTAAAGCGATTCTTGAACTTTGAAAATGAATATAACAGAACTATTTTAATCTTAGGGAGCGGAAGTAATATCCTTTTTACATCCGATTTTAACGGTACAATAATTTTTATGAGAAATAAAGGCATATCAATTGTTAAGCAAGATAATGATTTTATATATTTGAAAGCAGAAGCCGGCGAAATTTGGGATGATTTTGTTAAATTTTGTGTTGTTAATAATTTCGGCGGAGTTGAAAATTTATCATTAATTCCGGGAACTGTCGGTGCGGCGCCGGTTCAAAATATAGGGGCATATGGTTCGGAAGTAAAAAGTGTGATTGACGAAATAGAGGCTTTAAATCGTGAAACGCTTGAAACAGAGGTGTTTAAAAATGAAGATTGTCAATTCGGGTATCGTGAAAGTATTTTTAAGAAATCGCTTAAAAATAAATACATTATATTAAATGTAACGTTTAAACTTACACTAAAAAACCATAAATTGAATCTTGAGTACGGAAGTTTAAATGACTTGTTCAGAAATGAAGATAATATTACTTTAAAACAGATTAGAGAAGCCGTAATTCAAATCAGAACTGAAAAATTACCATCTGTTGAGGAATTTCCTAATGCCGGTAGTTTTTTTAAAAATCCTGTTGTCAGTCTAAGTTATTTTAATGAATTAAAAACAAAATTTCCCAATTTAATTTCTTATTTTGTTAATAATGACACAGTAAAATTAGCAGCAGGGCAGCTTATTGATTTATGCAATTGGAAAGGGAAACAAATTAAAGGAGTAGGTGTTCATTATAAACAAGCTCTGGTAATTGTAAATTATAATAATGCATCAGGAAAAGATATTTTAGAATTTTCTAAGGAAGTGGAAGACACTGTTTTCAAAAAGTTTGGTGTTTATTTAGAACGAGAAGTTAATTTAGCTGAATAGTCGGTATGCAAAAAAATCAGACAGAAGCTTTGAAAGATGTCATTCAAAGATATTTACAGGCAATCGGTGCGAAACAAAAATTAAAAGAAATACGACTTAAAAAAAGTTGGAATTTAATTATGGGAAAAAATATTGAAGAACAAACAGAAGCCGTATGGGTTAAAAAAGGAACTTTATTTGTAAAACTACATTCTTCGGTATTAAAATATGAATTGTCGATGATGAAGTCTAAAATTATTGAGCATCTAAACCAAAATGCAGGAGAAACGGTAGTAAATGATATTGTTTTTGTATAGTAAATCGAACATGTTTTAAGAACGAAACTTCATTTATTTTATACGCCTATCTGCTTGTTAATATAATAAATCGTCTTCATCGTCTTCATCGTC
>DYOF01000114.1 GCA_020720665.1 Acetofilamentum sp.
TTAAGTAAAGAGAAACAATTTTCCTCATCGAAAAAATATTGCAATAAAACAATGTAAACTTCATTTGAATATATTGTAAATTTAATATTAATTAATTTTAATATTTGTAAAAGCAAACACATAAATTCATGCAAACGATTGCAAAAAAAATAGTCTTCAAATTATTTATTGCATATAATTTCTAAGATGTTTTTTTCTTAATAAAATTTTAAAAAAATCATAAAATCTTGTTATTAAAACCCGTATAAAAATTAAGGTACGTTATACTTAACTTAATGTATGATTTATATCACTTTTTTTATACATATTTAAAGTATTTATTAACAATTAATTAACATAGAAAAATACGTTATACTCTGATATTCAAATAAATATAAATATATATATTTTTTTTTGAGATTAATTTACTGAAAACTATCAGAATAGAATTTATTTTAAAAAAACAAGCAAAAAAGCATTTTTTTATAAGAAATATATTTCTCAAATTTACAATCCCATAAAATTATTTAATAAAAAAACTCTACTTAATTATTTAAAATAAATGACACACAATTATCAAGAAATTTGGCAAAATTGTTTAAACGTCATCAAAGACAATTTGAACGAAAGTGCTTTTAATACATGGTTTAAACCGATAAAACCTGAAAAGCTGGAAGGGAATGAGCTGACGATTAATGTTCCCAGTCAATTTTTTTATGAATTTCTTGAAGAACAATATATTGATTTACTAAAAAGGGTCATCAAAAAAGAACTTGGCGTAAATGCCAAATTAAAATACAGTATTGTAATTGATAATTCAAATTTAAGTAATACAACAGTAACCTATCCGGGTACTAACGGAACCAATTTAAGCAATCCGAATATAAATATTCCGTTAACAAAACCGGGTCCCGTTAATCCGAATATTTTACCCGGGATTAAAAAAGTACAAGTAAAATCGAACCTGAAAAGCTTGTATAGTTTTGAAAATTTCGTAGTCGGAAAATGCAATAATATTGCAGCCGCTGCAGGAAAAATGATTGCCGGCAGTCCCGGTAACAATCCTTATAATCCGATATACATTTGGGGGAAACCCGGAATGGGGAAAACGCATTTAGCACAAGCCATAGGTATTGAAATAAAAGAAAATTTCGGAGATAAAAAAATTGTTTTATATGTACCTGCCAGATATTTTGAATGGCAATTTACAAATGCAGCACGGAAAAATTCACGTAATGATTTTCTTCATTTTTATCAAAAAATTGATGTATTGATAATTGACGACGTTCATGATTTTGCAAATAAATTAGGAACCCAAGAAACATTTTTTCACATTTTTAATCATTTACACCAATCCGGGAAACAACTGATTTTAACATCAGACCGTTCTCCCGTTGAATTAAAAGGACTTGAAAACAGGTTGATTTCGCGATTTAAATGGGCTTTAACAACCGAATTGCAAGCTCCTGAATTTGAAACCCGTGTTGAAATCTTAAATAAAAAAGCCGAAAAAGAAGGCATTGAAACATCGCCATCCATTATTAACTACATTGCCGAAAACATTACCGGCAATATTCGCGAATTAGAAGGAGCACTTGTTTCCTTATTGGCACATGCAACCTTAGCAAAAGAAGAAATAACATTTGAATTTGCAAAATCAAAAATTGATCATCTGGCTTTAAAGCCAAAAAAAGAGATTACATTAAAACATATTCAAAAAACAGTTTGTGATTATTTTAATATAACTGTTGATTCTTTACAATCAAAAAACAGAAAAAGAGACGTTGTTCAAACCAGACAAATTGCCATGTATTTTGCTAAAAAATACACAAAATATTCACTTTCGACTATCGGTGCAGAAATCGGCGGAAAAAATCATGCAACTGTTTTATATGCTGATAAAGTAATTAAAGACCAATTAAGTTATGATAAAACTTTAAAAACTCAAATTGACGAAATTGAAAAACGAATTGAAATCTACAAATAATTTCTTTAAAATTTTAATTCACACTAAAACAATATCGGCAATTCCTGTTTCATTTATTGACATAATTTTAACCTTTTGTATTTTATTTATTAATTCCGCGTCAAAATTAATTTGTGTTTTTATATAATTTTCTGTGAAACCATACATAAAATTATTGTGTTTGGCACTTTCAAATAAAACTAAATGTTCTGTACCGATAAAACGCTTATAAAATTCTGTATGTTTTTTCTCTGATAATTGATGTAATTGGTCGCTTCTTTTTTTAATCACATCGTTTGAAACATGTCCCGACATTTTTTCTGCAGCTGTACCCTTTCTAACCGAATAAGAAAAAACATGTAAAAATGAAAGGTTTAAAGATTCTAAAAAGTAAAGGGTTTCATTAAATTCTTCATCCGTTTCACCCGGAAAACCTACAATTACATCAATCCCAATAAATGCATTAGGAATTAAATTATTTATACGTTCAATTTTTTGTTTGAATAATTCAGTATTGTAACGCCGCTTCATTAATTTTAAAATCTTTTTGCTTCCTGACTGCAAGGGAATGTGAAAATGTGGTAAAAACTTTGAAGATTCTGCCGTGAATTTAATGATTTCATCTGTAAGTAAATTCGGTTCAATTGATGAAATTCTGTATCGTTCAATACCTTCAAGTTTTTCAAGTTCTTTAATTAAATCCAAAAACGTTTCATTTGTGCCTGAACCAAAATCACCGATATTTACACCGGTTAAAATAATTTCTTTAAAATTAAGAGCGGCAATTTTTTTAGCTTGCTCTATTGTTTCTGCAATTGAATTGCATCGGCTTTTTCCTCTCACACTCGGTATTGTGCAATAAGTACACGAATAATCACATCCGTCTTGTATTTTAAGAAAAGAACGGGTTCTGTCACCGGATGAAAATGCAGCATCAAAATGTTCAATTTCAGAAGTTTCACACGAATGAACCGCTGTATGTTCCTGTTTTTTAAATGAATTAAAATATTTAAACAAATTAAACTTTTCATTCATTCCTAATACAAGATCAACTCCCTGAATTTGAGAAATTTTTTCGGTTTCGGCTTGTGCATAGCAACCGGTTACGACTATAAATGCATCGGGTGATGTTTTTTTTGCTTTTTTTATTGCCTGACGACATTTTTTATCGGCAATTTCAGTAACCGTACATGTATTTATAACAATAACATCTGACGGCTCTCCGAAATTAAGTTTTTCAAAACCTTTTTCGGCAAATTCTCTTGCTATTGTTGAAGTTTCTGCAAAATTTAATTTACAACCCAATGTATGAAAGGATACTCTCTTCTGCAATGATTTTCAGGATAATAAATAAATTGCAAACTTATGAATTTTTACGGAATAATTCCTATCTTTTTTTTGTCGCTCTTTTTATTTTTAAGGTGTTCATTTTTTCGTTTCACCATAAATTGCGGATTTACGCTTAGAAAAAATAATAATTATACGAATTTGTCTGATAACTATATAGAGCTTGATAAAAATTCTTACCTTTGTGTTTTAAAAGAACAAAAAATACATAATCATTGAAAATTTATAACTATGTATAGTAAAATCATAAGAGAAAAAGCAACAATTTCGGTAATCGGTCTCGGGTATGTAGGATTGCCTATAGCTCTTGAATTTGCAAAGAAAATTCATGTAATAGGATTTGATATAAGTGAAAAACGTGTTGATATGATGAAAAATAAAATTGACCCGAGCAACGAATTAGCGACGGAAGATTTTAATAATTCTAAAATTACATTTACATCAAATCCGCAGGATTTAAAACAAGCTCAATTTCATATTGTTGCAGTTCCGACACCAATTAATGAGCATAACTTGCCCGAATTAAAACCTTTGCTCAGTGCTTGCGAAACTGTCGGTAAAATTTTGAAGAAAGGAGATTATGTTGTTTTCGAATCAACGGTATATCCGGGCTGTACTGAGGAAGATTGTGTTCCTATTTTAGAAGAAAAATCAGGACTTAAATATTGCACGGACTTTAAAGTAGGATATTCACCCGAACGAATTAATCCCGGTGATAAAATACATACTTTAGTAAACATAACAAAAGTCGTTTCCGGTTGTGATGAAGAAGCATTAGATAATATTGCAAAAACCTATGAGATTATATTAAAACAAGGTACACATCGAGCAAGTTCAATAAAAGTGGCAGAAGCCGCTAAAATAATTGAAAATACTCAGCGAGATGTTAACATTGCATTAATGAATGAGTTATCAATGATTTTTAATCGACTGAATATTAATACTTATGAGGTTTTGAAAGCCGCAGGAACAAAGTGGAACTTTTTAAATTTCTCTCCCGGATTAGTCGGCGGACATTGTATCGGTGTTGACCCCTATTATTTAGTTCATAAAGCAAAAGAATTAGGTTATCATCCGCATATTATTAATTCCGGTCGCTTTGTTAATGATTCAATGGGTGCCTATGTAGCTGCTCAAACCGTAAAAATGATTGCAACACAAGATAAGAATATTAAAAATGCAAAAGTGTTGATTCTTGGTTTTACATTTAAAGAGAATGTAAGCGATATAAGAAATACCAAAGTTGCAAACGTTGTAAAAGAACTTGAGGCTTACAAAGTTATTGTTGATATTTTAGATCCCTATGCATCAGCCGAAGAAGTTTTTGAAGAATACGGAATTAACATAAAAGAAAAATGCACAAATGATTATGATGCAATAATTGTAGCCGTAAATCATAAAGAATATATGAATTTAGATGAAAAATTCTTTAAAGACCGTTTAACTGAAAACGGAATTTTATTTGACGTAAAAGGAATTTACAGAGATAAAATTAAAGACTTGGTATATATGAGTTTGTAAAAAAAAATCGGAGAAAAACTCCGATTTTTTTATACAATTAAACGGTCTTTAAAGGGCAAAAAGGTCATAAAGTCGGCGTGATGAACAATATATGCTTCGGTTGTTCTCTTAACCATATTTCCTTCTCCTGCATGACTTGCAATAATGTGACAAACTTCTGCCGGCACTCCGCATTCTTCTGCCAAAGAAACACCGGAAAACGGATGTCTTAAATATTTGCCGTATGTTCCCTGAACCGCTTTTCCGTTATCGTCTAAAACATATTCCAGTAATTTACCGACATCGGCAAGAATAGCACCGGCAATTAAAACATCCATATTCACCGGTAATTCTCCGTGATAAAATTTATTAATCTGATTTCCGGCATCTCTTGCTATGTGAACAACCGAAACTTTATGGTCCATAAATGTTACTTTCAAATCGGGCCCGCAAAGCAGTGTAAACGGAATTGTTTTCAAATCATTTACAATTAAAACACTGCGTTCAAGAGCTGTTTCCCATGTTTTGGCAACAGCTTCTCTTAGTTTATTATCTTTAATCCAAGATAATTCTTCTCCCCATAATTTTTTTACTTCTTCTGTCATAAATATAATTTATTTAATTTCCGGAATCTCCGTATTAAAAGTAAATCACTGTTTCCAACTGATAGGTTCGGAACAAGGATCATGTTCTAAATTCAATGCTTTGCCTACAGTTTGAGTTGTTTTTTTATATTTCATCCAAACATAAGCTAAATCAATTGCTACAGTTATTTCATCACCTTCAATATTTTTATATGTGATTATCACCTCATAATAATCTTCATAACCGGTATATTTCACTTCTGTTTTAAGAATTTTTACTTTAACGGCCTCATCATCTGTGCAACATCCGCAAAACAGAATAATCGTTTTTCCTTTAATCAATGCAGCGGCTTTTTCAGCATCTGCTTTTGAGATATAAGCTAATTGATCTGCTGACAGCGAATTGGAAATAAGGAAAAGTGCAAACAATAAAAAAATTGATTTCTTCATGGTTCGGTATTTTATAATTTAGCAATTACGGCATCAGCCATTTCTTTTGTCGAAGCCGCACCTTTTTTAACAACATCGGGAGTTCCTCTCATTTTCATCATGTCGTACGTTCTTACCTTACCTTCTTCAATAACTTCAGCAACTGCTTTTCTGATTTTTTTTGCAATTGTTTTTTCGTTTATGTAATCCAACATCATACAAGCAGATTCAATCATAGCTAAGGGGTTAACGATTGATGTTTCATAATCGGCATATTTAGGGGCAGAACCGTGTGTAGGTTCAAATACTGCAATACCGTCTTTACTCCATTGTGCACTGCATGCAAATCCTAATCCGCCGATTAATCCTGCAAATCCGTCAGAAACTATATCTCCGAACATATTCCCGGCAACAATTACTCCGTAGTCTTCAGGGTTTTTTGTTAACCACATCATTTGTGCATCGATATTCGTATTCCAAAGTTCAATTTCAGGATAATCGCTTTTTTGAATTTGTTGAGCCATTTTATACATCATTCCGGATGTTTCTCTTATAACATTAGGTTTTTCGGCTAAAGTAACTGATTTATAACCGTATTCTTTGGCATGCTGAAAAGCTTCACGTAAAATATTTTCGGTTCTTTCTTTTGAGAAAATACGAGTGGAAATTGAAATTTCTTCTTTTGGAACATTTCCGAAATTTTTCTTAAATTTCGGATGGGTCATAAACGCATTATAAACATCTTCGCTCGGGTTACTCCATTCAACACCGCCGTATAATCCTTCTGTGTTTTGCCTGAAGATGACAACATCTACAATCGGTTCTTCAATTTCATTACCGATACCTCTTCTTACAAAATTAAGCGGATTTCCTTTGTAGGTTTTACACGGACGTACACATATTTCTAAATTAAAATGTTGCCGCAAACCAACAATAGGACTGGAATATACTAAATTTTTTTCTTTAAATTCAGGTGCTAATTCTTCAAAGGCTTCATCTTTCGGTTTGGAAGTAATTGCACCGAACAAGGCAATTTTGTGTTTTGCAATTAAATCAATGGTGCGTTGCGGAAGCGGGTTTCCTTCTTTACGCCAGAATTCCCATCCGATATCACCTTCAACATATTCCGCATCAAATCCGGCGGCATCTAATACTCTTATTGTTTCATCGAGAACGGCTTTACCTATTCCGTCTCCCGGCATGCTTACTATTGTTCTTTTTGACATTTTATTTAGGATTTTGATTAATTTTAGAATTTTGCGTAAATTTATAAATTCTTAATTTAAATGAAAATGACATTTGTCTTATATTTAGAAAAATTCTGATAAATAATTGATTATGAAACACCCGGGTAAGACATTTTTTTGCACAAAAAAAAAGCATGACTAAACAAATCATTTTGTATAATTGTAAAAAGTTTTCCGATGTTCCTGTGTGCAAAAATGAACACGTATTATAAATAAGTATAA
>DYOF01000115.1 GCA_020720665.1 Acetofilamentum sp.
AATTTCATCAACACCCTAAAAGAAGAAAAGCATTTACAAAAAATAACCAAAGCATCTGAGAATTTTAATGAATTGGATTTTGAAGGATTGAAAAAAGAAATCGGCAAGCAAAAAGCACGTTTCGCATTAGGACAAGAAACAAACGAGTGGCGAGAATATTTCAACACCGTCAAACAAAAAGTAAACGAATTGCAAAGCCTAATAAACCAAACAGATAAAGAAATTGACCGAATGGTTTATGAACTGTATGAACTTACGCCGGAAGAAATTGAAATTGTGGAAAATGTAGTAAAATAAACCTTTAAAAATTTGTTAAAACAATACCTACCTCCCTTTTTTAATCCAAGAAATCGGCTTTCGTTTTCCGGCGGATTCAAACATTTCACTTTTAGGATTTACCGAACGAACGTCTTCAATTGAATAAAATGCTTTCGGATTAAATTTATTAATTTGTTGAATAATCTGATTAATATTACTTCGTTCAACCACCAAATAGATAATGTGCACACGCCCGTCTTTTCCTTCGGCTTCAATATACGTTACGCGGAAACCGGCGTTTCGTAAATTATTAATTAACTCATCGGCATTTTTCTGGGTCATAATTCGAATAATTTGAACCCCCATTGCCAAGCGTTGTTCAATTCTTAAACCGATATAATTTCCGGTTGCAAAACCGGCTGCATAAGCAATATAGCAAGTAAAATTATCAAGATTTTGCATAATTTTAGTAATGGCAATTAACCATATTAAAACTTCAAAAAAACCTAAAATAGGTGCTATAATTTTATCACCTTTTGAAATAAATACAATTCTTAATGTATCCAAAGTTACATCTACCACCCGCGATGAAAAAATCAGTAAGGGCAATATCACATAGGTAAACCAAAACGAATCGAAAAAAACAGAATCTATCATAATTATATAAAATTTTCACAATTTATTGAAACAAGCCGATGGTGACATTATCCTTTTCGGAATGAAAATATAACAAGGCGATTAAATACTAAGCGCCTTGTTGTTTCAATTCAATTATTCACCATACATTTGAATGATTTCTTCCTTCGTTTTACCGAGAATATTAAATTCTTTACCTATTTTTATGAAAGCAGCAACTGCTTTATCAAGATGTGCCCGCGAATGTGCCGCCGATAATTGAATTCGTATTCGTGCCTGTCCTTTAGCAACAACCGGAAAATAAAACCCGATGACATAAATTCCTTCATTTAATAGTTTGGCAGCAAAATCTTGTGATAATTTCGCATTAAACAACATTAGAGCTACAATTGCTGAATCCGAAGGTTTTATTACAAAACCGGCATCAGCCATTTTTGTTTTAAAATATTCGGCATTGCTCATTAATCGGTCTCTTAATTCAGTCGTCGAACTCAATAAATCAAAAACACCGATAGCTGCACCTGTAATCACCGGAGCTAAGGAATTTGAGAATAAATAGGGACGTGAACGTTGTCTTAACAATTCAATAATTTCTTTTTTACCGGTTGTAAAACCGCCCATTGCACCGCCTAATGCTTTTCCTAATGTACTCGTTATAATATCAACACGATTCATAACATTGTTATATTCATGTGTTCCTCTGCCTGTTTTTCCGATAAAGCCTGAGGCATGACTGTCGTCAACCATAACCAATGCATGATATTTTTCGGCTAAATCACAAATTTGGTCTAATTTTGCAATATCTCCGTCCATTGAAAAAACACCGTCAGTAACAATTATTCTGAATCGTTGAGCTTGCGACACCTTCAATTGTTCCTCTAAATCATTCATATCACTGTGTTTATATCGGTAACGTGCTGCTTTTGCTAAACGAACACCGTCAATAATCGATGCATGATTTAATTCGTCAGAAATTATTGCATCATCTTGTAAAAACAAAGGCTCAAAAACACCGCCGTTGGCATCAAAGGCTGCTGCATATAAAATTGTGTCTTCGGTACCAAAAAAAGATGAAATTTTTTGCTCCAATTCTTTATGAATATCTTGAGTTCCGCATATGAAACGAACTGAAGACATCCCGTAACCGTGTGTATCCAAAGTTTTTTTTGCTGCTTCAATAACCTTGGGATGTGATGATAATCCTAAATAATTGTTGGCACAAAAATTAATTACGGTTTCACCGGTTGTCAATTTAATTTCTGCATCCTGTGAGCTTGTTATTATTCTTTCTTTTTTATACAATCCGGCTTGTTCAATTGCCTGTAATTCAGCTTCTAAATATTGTTTTAAATTTCCGTACATTTTATATATTTTATTCATTTATAATTTTCAAATGTATTAAAAAAAAAGCTGTGAAGTATCAATTCTGATATTTTTTAGAACATTTAAACCCTTTTAATATATTTGCTGAATATATAGTTACAAATTGTTATATATCAATGTTATGAAACACCTTTTTTTGTTTATTTAATAAATTAAATTGTAAATTTGTTTTTTATTTAGAATAATTTTAAATAACATGTATTTTACTTGGAAAAAATTATACGAAACCGGCTTAGAGGAAATTGATAATCAACATAAAAAATTTTTGACGATAATAAATGATTTACATAAAGAACTTACTGAGAACAAAGATTTTAAGACTGTCGAGGCAATAATTAATGAGCTTAAATCATATGCCGAATATCATTTTAAAACCGAAGAAAAACTTTTTGAACAATATAACTATAAAGGAGAGGAATTAAGCGAGCATTTAAAAAAACATAAAGATTTTGAAAATTTTATTGAAAAAGCAATAAGCAATATTTCTTCTTCAAAAAGCATTATTACCACAAAATTAGCCGATTACGCAAGAAAATGGTTAATAGAACATATCTGCGGAACGGATGTAAAATTTGTTAAATTTATAAATCAAAATAATTAAAGACAGAATGTATTTTATTTGGGAAAAAATTTATGAAACAGGTGTTGAGAAAATTGATTTTCAACATAAAAAAATCGTTGAATATATTAATCGATTATATACTGATATTGTTATTAATAAAAATACAGATTCAATAAATGAAACATTAATGGATTTAAAAATCTATACCATATCACACTTTTCCGTTGAAGAAAAATTATTTAAGAAACATAAATACAGCGGTGATGATTTAGAAGAGCATTTAAAAAAACATTCCGATTTTGAAAATACTCTAAGCTCATATATAGGTGATATAACTAGCTCAAAAAATGAGTTGGGTTATAATATTATTGAATTTCTCAAAGATTGGCTCATAAATCATATTATGGAAACCGATATGAAATTTGTACAATTTATTAACAGCAAAATTCAATAAAACCAATATAAATTCGGTTTAAAAAGCCTGTTTTCCTACAAATGTTGTTTATAAGTAATACAGGATATTAGTTGTTGTTCAAAAAAATTATCCTGACCGGAATTTTGAATAATTATTAAAATAAGCCTTTTTGGTATAAGTCGATAATCAATTTATAATGGAAAAAAATGACAAGACAAACCGAAAATAAGAATTTGATTATATTAATATCCTCATTCTTAATGTACAACATACGAGACAATTGAATTCCCACATCAAAAAAATAAACTATCGGTACTGAAAGTAGTCCTATAATAATAAGCGTAACAATAATTTTTATAAATAGTTTATCTTTATCAACTGTCATCTTTTTAATAATAAGTACAACAGTTCCGACGATTAACAGGGTTGAAATTCCAAGAAAAAGAGGCAATGAATCAAACACAAAAGATAAAAATACATAAGATTCTTTATAGCCTGTAATTATAAATACAACTGTGAGAACTGTTGGTATAAACGCAAAAAATACGCTTAAAGAGGATGTATGAATTAAATATTTGAAAATAATGCCGGCGTAAATGATATATACCGGTAAGGTAACCAATAAAAAGATAAATTTCATGGTATTTGAACTACTTTCATTTTTTATTTCCAAATCGGGATGAAAAAGAGACGAAAAAATTAAAACAGAAGGAATAACGATATTCAATAAAATATATATTACGGATATAATCTGAATTGTTTTTGACTTTCTCATATACGGAGCAACGGGTAAGCAATTTCTGTTTAATATCTTATATCCGACTTAGCTTAAGACAAATTTTGAATTTATTTTCCCCAACTTTCACGGTCCAAACTTCTGTATTGAATGGCTTCTGCCAAATGTTCGGTTTTTATGTTATCACAGCCGGTTAAATCGGCAATTGTTCGTGATACTTTTAAAATTCTGTCGTAGGCTCGGGCTGATAATCCTAATCGTTCCATAGCATTTTTCAGCAGAGAACTTCCGGCTTCGTCAATTTTGCAATATTGTCGCATTAATTTTGATGTCATTTGTGCGTTGTTGTGTATTCCTTTATGTGTTTTAAAACGTTCTTCTTGAATTTGACGAGCATTAATTACTCGTTGTCTGACAGTTTCGCTGCTTTCACCCGGAGAAGCTTCTGATAACTTTGCAAACGGAACCGGAACAACTTCAATATGAATGTCAATACGATCTAAAAGGGGACCTGAAATTTTATTCAGATATTTTTGAACTACACCCGTGCTGCAAACACAATCCCGCTCGGGATGATTATAATAACCGCAAGGACACGGATTCATTGAAGCTACTAACATAAAATTAGCGGGATATTCAACTGAAAATTTGGCTCTTGAAATAGTAATGGTTCTATCTTCTAATGGTTGCCGCATGACTTCCAAAACGGTTCGTTTAAATTCGGGTAATTCGTCTAAAAACAACACGCCGTTATGAGCTAATGAAATTTCACCCGGTTGAGGAAACTGACCTCCACCCACTAAAGCAACATCACTGATTGTATGATGCGGAGAACGAAACGGTCTCTGAGTTACTAAAGATGAGTTTCGTTCTGTTTTGCCTGCAACCGAATGAATTTTAGTAGTTTCAAGGGCTTCTCTCAAAGTTAAGGGAGGTAAAATTGAAGGTATGCGCTTTGAAATCATTGTTTTTCCTGCACCCGGAGGTCCTATCATAATGATATTGTGTCCGCCGGCGGCACCAATTTCAAGAGCACGTTTTACATTTTCTTGACCTTTTACATCAAGAAAGTCGAGTTCAAATTTTTTTATATTCTCAAAAAATTCTTTACGCGTGTCAACGATGGTTGGTTCTAAATCGGACTTTCCTTCAAAAAAGTCAATAACTTCTTTTATGTTTTGTACACCGTAAACTTCCAGATTATCAACTACGGCGGCTTCACGAGCATTTTCTTTAGGTAAAATAAATCCTTTGAAATTTTCTGCTCTCGCTTGTATAGCAATAGGCAAAACACCTTTAATCGGTTGTAATGTACCATCCAATGAAAGCTCGCCCATAATCATATATTTATGTATTTCTTCGGTATTAATTTTTTCATCAGCAGCCAAAATTCCTATTGCCAAAGTTAAGTCGTAAGCGGAACCCTCTTTTCTGATATCGGCGGGTGCCATATTGATTACTACCTTTTTACCCGGTATTTTGTGTCCGTGTTCACGTAATGCTGACTCAATTCGTTGCTGACTTTCTTTAACAGCGGCATCAGGTAATCCGACCAAGTAAAAATTAGCCCCTCTTGTAATATTCACCTCAATTGTTATTGTTGTTGCATTAACTCCGTGAACAGCACTTCCGTATGTTTTAACAAGCATATTCGATATATTTTTCCGAAAATGTGAATGTAAGATAAATATTTTAATTCTAAAAATCAGCACTGATAAAATTTGGTATAATTTATGCTATTTCTCTTTTAGATTTATTCAGACAGCAAAAATACTGAAACTTTTATCCGGTATGCTTTTTGATTTTATAATTAGAAATTCAAATAAAAAGAATGGAAAATACGATAAGAGTTGAACGTGCTAAAAAAAGAATTACACAAGCTGAATTAGCAACAAAGGTTCATGTTTCCAGACAAACTATACATGCCATAGAAACCGGTAAGTTTATTCCTTCAACTGTATTAGCCTTAAAAATTGCCCGGTATTTCGGTGTAGTGTTAGAAGACCTTTTCAAATTAGAAGAATCTGATTTTAGATAAAGAGCTAAATTTCTTTATTTTGAAATTTATAGTTTATGAATGCAAAGCTTAAAAAAAAACTCTATGAAATAGTTTTTGAGGCAGATACACTCGCAGGTAAAATTTTCGATGTCATTCTCTTAATTGTTATACTTCTGAGCGTTATTATTGTAATGCTTGAAAGTATTGATTCTTTTAATCAAAAACATCTTCATATTCTTAGAATAACAGAATGGTTTTTTACCATTTTGTTTTCATTTGAATATATTCTCAGAGTTTTTATTGTAAATAAAAAACACAAATACATTTTTAGCTTTTACGGACTAATTGATTTATTGGCAATTCTGCCTACATATGTCGGTTTAATTATTCCGGGAAGCACACACAGTTTAGCAGTTGTAAGATCTCTGAGGTTATTAAGAATTTTTAGGATTTTAAAATTATCCCGATATATTTCTGAAAGTCATAGCCTTATCAGAGCATTGATTGCCGGCAAGCATAAAATTGGTGTCTTTTTCGTTTTTATTATTATGTTAGTAAGTATTTTAGGCACTATAATGTATTTAGTTGAAGACAAAGAAGCCGGTTTTACAAGTATTCCGCAAAGTATCTATTGGGCAGTTGTAACATTAACTACCGTGGGCTATGGAGATATTGCACCTGTAAGCGATTTAGGAAAATTTATTGCCGGTTTTGTAATGATATTGGGGTATGCAATTATTGCAGTGCCGACAGGAATTATTACTTCAGAAATGCATCGTGTTAACGAAATTAAGGAAATCAGTACGCAGGTTTGTCCGAATTGTTTAAAAGAAGGCCACGAAACTGATGCTGTGTATTGTAAATATTGCGGAAAGAAACTCAATGCATAATATTAATATCAATTGTTTTTGATTTTAATCCTTTTTGATGTATATTTATGTTTTAAAACAATTTAACATGAATAAACCAAACATTGTTGACAGAAAACCTTTTTTATTTGAGGCAGAACCCGGCATTAATTATGCTTGGTGCAGTTGCGGATTGAGTAAAAAAGAAAACGGAGCATTTTGTGACGGCTCACATAAAACAACGGATTTTAAACCTCACTTTTTTACAGTTGAAGAAAAAAAGAAAATTGCTTTATGTATGTGTAAGCACACAGGAAATCCACCTTTTTGTGATGGTACTCATGCCGGTTTATAACCAAGAAGACCTCTCAAAATCAAGAGGTCTTTTTTGTTTTTTA
>DYOF01000116.1 GCA_020720665.1 Acetofilamentum sp.
CAAAATATATAATAAAGAGTGTGAATTTTGTAATTTTACACTCTTTTTATTTTTATATTAATTTTTATGAAAGCAGACATTATTACAATCGGCGATGAAATTTTAATCGGGCAAATTACTGATACAAATTCCCAATGGATTGCCGAAAAAATAAATTTATCGGCTTATGAAATTCGTCAAATAACTACTGTCGGCGATAACAAAGAGCAAATTAAAAATTGTTTAGACAATGTAATCCCAAACACCGATTTGGTTATTATTACCGGTGGTTTAGGACCTACTGAGGACGATATAACAAAAGAAACTTTAGCAGACTATTTCGGAATGAAATTAGTTTTAAATTATGATGTGTTAAGTGATGTTCAATCGTTTGTAAATTCAAAAGGTTTTAAAATGAATGAATTAAACCAAAAACAAGCAGAAGTTCCGGAACATTGTAAAATTTTAAGAAATAAAAACGGAACAGCTCCGGGTATGTGGTTTGAAAAAGAACAAACTATTATTATTTCTCTTCCGGCAGTTCCTTTCGAAATGAAAGAGATTTTAAAGAATTGTGTATTGCCCGAATTACAAGTCTTAAACAAAGATAAAGAATCAAAAATTGTACATAAAACAGTATTAGTTTACGGGTATCCCGAATCAGAATTAGCCGAACTTTTATCTGATTGGGAATCAAAACTATATAATAAGATTAAATTAGCCTATTTGCCTTCCCCTGAACGTATTCGACTAAGATTAAGTATTATATGTGATTCCGAAGAAAAAGCATTGTCAATTATTGAAGATGAAGTCAATAAACTTAAAAAAATTCTTGGATATCATATATTCGGATACGGAGACACTTTTATGCAAAATGTTATCGGCGAATTGCTTGTAAACAGAGAAAAAACACTTTCAGTTGCCGAAAGTTGTACTTCCGGAAATATAGCCCGTTTAATTACATCCGTTCCCGGAAGTTCAATGTATTTTAAAGGCGGAATTGTCGCATATTCTAATGAAATTAAAAACAAAATGTTAAATGTGTCCGAATCAACTCTTCAATCATACGGTGCAGTAAGTGAGGAAGTTGTAAAAGAAATGGCTGTAGGACAAAGAAATTTGTTTAAAACAGATTATGCAGTAGCCGTTTCAGGTATTGCCGGACCCGGAGGAGGTACTATAGATAAACCCGTAGGAACTACATGGATTGCAATAGCCGACACGTATGGTGTTTCAGCATTTAAATTTAATTTCGGTAATCGTCGAGAATTAAATGTTCGATTTGCATCTACAAAAGCTTTAGATTTATTAAGACTTCGTATTTTAAGCCGGAGTTGATAAATAGATAAGTTTTTATTATCTTTGTAAGATTATAAAAATTTAAGATTTATGAAATCTGTTTTTTCAATCATTACAACAATTTTAATGATTTTTACTTGCGGAAGTAATATAATTGCTCAAAATCGAAATGAAAATTTAAATCGACCGGAAATAAAAAATCCGGAGTGTTCGGTTGAATTTCCTACAGCATTCATTTTAGAAGAGCAAAAAGATGAAAACGGTTTTAAAACTGAATTATACAAAGGAGTAAAGGATAATGTTATTTATATTTTTCAATATTCAGAACATATGAATCCGATAGTTTCAATTGAAAATGAGAAATACGTACGTGCAGCATTAAATGCATTTATCAAAGGCATCAATGCCGTATTAATTTCCGACAGAGTTATCGAACATAACAAAATTAAAGGTATAGAAGCCGAATTGTCAGTTAATAATAAGGATATGAACGTTTTTTACAGATTGTTTATAGTCAATAAAGTTCAATATGAATTAACGGTTTTAACTAAGTTATCTGCGAAAAATGAAGAAATAGATAAGTTTTTTAATTCATTTAAGATTAACTAAATTATTTTCTCCAAAATGAAGGTGAAAGTAAAATTAATACAGTAAAGAGTTCTAATCTGCCCACGAGCATTAAAAATGATAATAACCACTTTCCTAAATCAGGTATTTGGGAAAAATTCTCAACAGGTCCTACACTGCCTATTCCGGGTCCTATATTTCCCAATGTAGCGATTACGGAACCCATTGCCGAGTCTAAATCCAGCCCCATCGCAGCCATTAAAATTGTACCCATAACAAAAATGACAATATAAAAGACTACAAAAGCTAAAATATTATAGATGATTTGCGGTTTAACAGATTGATTATTAAATCTGACTTGTACAACTGCTTGGGGGTGTATTAAGCGTTTAAATTCAGCTAAGCTGTTTTTCATTAATAAAACAATTCGCATCGTTTTTATACCGCCGCCGGTTGAACCGGCCGAACTGCCAAAAAACATTACAATAAAAAGCAAAACAATTGTAAACGGTATCCATTTCATATAATCTACAGTTGCAAAACCGGTTGTTGTCATTAAGGATACCACTTGAAATAATGAATCTCTGAACGATTTTTCAAAACCCGTGCTTGTATTGTAATATATTATTAATGAGATTATTATGCTGAAAAACAATATAAATCCGATATAATATCTAAATTCCTCATTTCTGAATACTTTTCTGAATTTAAACTTTAAAGCAAAATATGCCAATGTAAAATTGGTTCCTGCAATTATCATGAAAATAATGATAACGTAATGTATATAAGGAGAATCCCAATATGCAATGCTGTCTTGTTTTGTCGAATAACCACCTGTAGCCATAGTTGTAAATGAATGGTTTATGGCATCAAACAGATTCATTCCGCCTAAAAGCAGCAAAATAACTTCTGCAATCGTGAAAAAGACATATATTAACCAAAGCCTTTTTGCAGTTTCTTTAATACGGGGGTGAAGTTTATCAGGTACCGGTCCGGGAACCTCAGCAGCAAAAAGCTGCATTCCTCCGATTCCTAAAATCGGTAAAATTGCCAATGATAAAACAATTATTCCCATTCCGCCCATCCATTGGATTATACTTCTCCAAAATAATATTCCGTGAGGCAATGATTCAATGTCGGTTAAAATTGAAGAACCGGTTGTTGTAAAACCGGAAATTGTTTCAAAAAATGCATCGGTTAAATTAGGAATATAACCGCTTAAAATAAACGGTAATGAACCCACAAAAGAAAAAATAATCCAAACAAAACTGACAATTATAAAGCCTTCACGTTTCCCTATATCCTTTTTCGAAGCATTTGTGAAAACTCGTGATAAAAAACCTACCGACAGTGCAATTGCAATGGAGTATATAAAAGCAAAAATGTCATCCTCATTATAAATAACAGCTACAATTAGTGAAATAAGGAGAAAAAAAGCTTCTATAAATAAAAGCGAGCCTAAAACCCTAAAGATAATGTTAATATTTATATTTCCTTTTTTCATTTCAATTTCATATATTACCTGAAAATCTAAAATGAACGTTAAAAACCACAAAGACACCAAGAAATTCACAAAGAACACAAAGATTTTATATTCATCTTTAAACTTTGTACAAAATGTTGATGTTTAGATGTTTAAATATTCAATTTAGATTTTTAAATATTATTCAAACGTAATTCAATTTGCAAATATATTAACTGTATGCAAATAATAACTGTTTATTGATTTTTAATTTTTATTACCGAAACAATACAAAAAACCGTTTCGTGAAGCTAAATAAATTTTTCCGTTATCAACAAAGGGTGTTGCTTCAAAGGATGCTTCAAATTTCGATAATAATTTGAAATTCATAGCTTCATCAAATTCAAATAAATAAACACCGTGATAAGTAGGAGCAATTATTTTGTTTTGAACAATTATAGGTGTTGCAATAGCAGGTCCGGTCGGATACTTATAAATTAAATGAGGTTTATAATAAACATGTCTTAAATTCGGTCCCAATACTGTTTCTTTTGTAACAGAGTCTTTATCAATAACATACATATTTCCGTCAACTGATGTGAAAACCGCAATACTTTTATATTTTTTTTCTTTATTATAGTAGTCATTAACCGTAGCACTGCCGATTACACCGCCTTGCCACGTATGAAATCCTTTATTTTCTGTCGGGAAATACCAAATAACACAACTATCGGGTGATAAATCAGGATTGAGTTTAAAAACACCGCCTTGACCTTTTATATATTCTTTTTCAATTGCAACAATTAAGCAACTGTCATGGCTTACAACCGGTGTTCCGTCAATATCCGAACCCGTAAAAAAATCCCAATCAATTTGATGTGTTTTTAAATTATAACCGTATAAATGCCCCGACCCCGAAGCAATATAAATTCGATTTTTTAATTTAGTTACGGAGGCTTCGGTTACTAAATTATTTCCGTGTAATTTTTTATCGGAATCATCATAAATTTTATGTTCCTCAAAAACATGCGGTTGCAAAATTCCGTCAATTGTATCGGCTGATTTATAATTCGGATTAAAAACAAGAAATTTTCCGTTTTCAAGACCTATATAGGCTGTGTCGTTAATAAAAATTGCCGAACCGTCAACATCTCTGCTGTAACAATCGGTTTTTACACTATTGTAACGCCATAATTCATTACCTGAAAAATAGGAAACTGCTCTGAAACTCGGAACTATATTTGAATTTGATGTTTTGTCATTGCCTTTTCTGCTGCCTTGCAGAATAACAAATTTTTCGATAATTGTGTCAGCTTTTGAATTTAACCATATTGAACCGGTACCTTTAATAACGTCATCAAATTTGTATTCCCAAATGAAATTTCCGTTTTCGGCATCTATTTTTCTGAGTTTGTGACTGTATGAACCTTGAATTATATATGTTTTATCCTTTTCTTTTATCATTAAGGGTTGCCCTGTCCAGCCGGCACCTGCCCATTCTTTGATTTCGCTTCCTACGATTGTTTTGCCTGTTCCCAGATGTTTTTTCCAAATAATGTTTAATGACGAAGGTGCCGAATCTCCATAGTAATTGTGTTCGAAATTACCCAGAAACGTTTGATTGATTATTTGAATTGAATCATAAAAAATAGGTTTAAGTATCGAATCATTCGTTTTATTATTTGAATTTGATGCATGAGAAAAATGAACCCGATTTGATTTAAAAATTAAAATTATTATCAATGCCGAAATAATGATAATTGAGAGGTAAATAGTATTTTTTATCGCTTTAGATGCCATAGATATGAAAATTACAGAGCAAATTAAATAAAAAAAGAAGCTGTTTTATAAAATACAGCTTCTTTTTTTTTTGTTATAGTAAAATTATTTTACAATAACTCTTTGAGTAAATAAATTTATACCGTCAGAGAATTTTAAGAAATACATTCCTGAATTTGTTAATTCAATTGTTGTATTTTCTTTAATATTCACAGTTTTAATTGTTCTTCCGGTGATATCTGAAATTTCAAGTGAATATTTATTTTGAGAATTTATATTGAAAATTCCGTTTGAAGGATTCGGGTAAACAGTAACGCCGGTTGAATTCTGTTCTACAATGCCGACATGTTGAACTGTTCGTGCATTCCCGTCAACAACAGCAAATTCTGCGGCAAATTGTGAGCCGAAAATATCGGCTGTAAAACCGTGTCCCGCCCCTCCGACTTGTGCTTGGAAAACAACGCCGTCGGCTGTTGAAGAATTGGTTGTTATTGATATTACAATTGTTTCCGAACCGCCTTCGGGAACAATAAGTCCATTTTCTTGGATAAAAACAATAACATGGTCGGAAAAAATATCAGCAGAAGCAACAGCAATATTATTACCAAGTTCGTCTTTGAAAAAACCGTTACTGATATCTGTTGTCCAATCGGCAGTATTACCGGTTACTGCTTTGACTGTAAAAGATGTTACATTGGTAGGTAATCCGTCGCCGGCAATATCGGTAATGTTGAAACGCAGAACTTCAGCTGCCGTAGTACTACCGGAAGAAATAGGGTCGCCTGCGGCTTGTGTCAAACCGGCTTCGTCGGCAATCGAGGTATTGTCTTGGGCATCTACAATTTCGGAAGCACTGCGTGATGTAATATAATTTCCGGTTGTTTTCGAATTAGCAATTCCGGTAATATTAACAAGACCGGTATTTACGGGAGTTGAAATATAATCAGCAGCGTAAAAATTTGTATAAAAATTTGCAGTTTCACTAAGGCTGTTTTCAAGAGGATACGATGTGCCTGTGGCAAAATTACCTGATGCCCCGATGAAAATAACGTTTTCAAAAGTGATAAGTTCTGATTCATAATTTTCAAAATTTGCGGCAAAATCGCTGAATGTAACCACTTGTGAGTTGATGGTAATTCCGGCAACAGCAACTCCCGGGTCGGCAGTGGGAATAAATTGAATCATATCTCCGTAGGCTTTTAATGTTCCTTTGATATTTTCGATTCCATCGCCAATTGTATAGGTTGTTGTAATATGAGCCGGACTTGGGTCGTCGATTAAAACCGCAGCAGTAGCATCTTGTATAAATTTTTGATTACGATACGTTTGTTGATAGGTTACAGTTCCAATGGCTTTGAGTCTGTAAACATTGGTTATTACATAATTTGTTGCCGTAAATTTTGCTCTTAATTCAGCAATATCATTTGCAATTTCGATAACGGTAAAATCGCCGCTTTCATCGGTTACAGATGTATTTACGGTTCCGGTGATACGGATTCTGTATTGAGTTCCGTAAAGATACTCGGCAGGAATTGTGAAATCTTCTGTTCCGTCGTTGGCAGTGGGAGCCATTATTGGACTCCATTCCCAAGTTGTTCCGTTGTAAATTTGAGCATCAATTTGAATGGGTTCACCTGTCATATTTTCGGAAGTCCAAGCAACGGTAACTGTTTCACCGGCATCAAAGGTTTCGCCGCCGACAGGGGCAGTTAGAGTGAGGGCGGGAGTTGTTGCTGCAATGGTTGTAAACGAAATATCCGAAGCTACGGTAGCGTTGTCGGCAGCATCTTCTACCGGAGCAAGAGCAACATAATAAATTTGGTTGTTGAGTAAATCAGACGTAGGATCTATGGTGATGAGTTGTTTTGTTGCATCTATTGTTGCAGTAAAAGGAACATCAGTTCCCGCTGCGTCCGTGGTTTTTAGTGTTAAAAGTGCATTTAATACAGCTCCGTCTGTGATTTCAGAATCATCGATATTGCGAACAGCTTCGTCGAAAGCAATTGTAATATTGGTTGATACCGGAACATTTGTCGCTGCATTTGCCGGGGTGAATGTGGCAACTGGGGCTTGTGAATCCGTTCCCGTTGTAAAAGCTTCATCTG
>DYOF01000117.1 GCA_020720665.1 Acetofilamentum sp.
TAAAAATAGGTATTATTTTATATAAAAACACAGTATCTTTACTGTTCATTTTTAAAGATGTTTTGTTTATATATTTTGATTTATTTGCTTATAAATGAATTAATTACATCATTGTTCTATTTTTTTACTAATCATTAGGCTTAACTCATCCTCAAAACCTAATTTGAAATCAAACGAATATGACCATACAACAGGCTCAAAAAACAGTTGATGAATGGATTAATAAAATTGGTGTTCGCTATTTTAACGAATTAACCAATATGGTTTTATTAACAGAAGAAGTTGGTGAATTAGCCAGAATCATTGCCCGAACATACGGCGAACAATCATTTAAAGATTCTGATATACAACAAAATTTGTCAGAAGAAATGGCTGATGTTTTGTTCGTTCTAATTTGCCTTGCAAATCAAACAGGTGTTGATTTAAATGATGCTCTTACAAAAAGCATAGAAAAAAAAACAAAAAGAGATATAAACAGACATCTAAATAATGAAAAATTAAAATAATACCTTAAATTCGCAAGCTTTGGCTCAAATGAGTTAATAAACAATATGTTACAATAATCATCGCTTAGTTTAATTAAAACAATTACTTTTAGCGGGGCTTCGCCGTTATCACTCTGACATTAAGGTAATTATAAACAGAAATGCGAATTCAAGCTAATATATAAATTACAGTATATTGAGTTTTTTCTTCATATTTAATGATAAAATATTTTATATTTGTAAGTCATGCTTAAAACTACTTAACACTATTTAAAATTAAGCATTAAAATATAAAATTTGATAACCGGATACAATAATCAATATGGAAAATAATGAAAATATAGCATTAGGCATGATTGAAACCGGATGTTTTACAGCAATTGTTGAAGCACCTGATGCAATGGTTAAAACTGCACCCATAAAAATTATTGATGTCGGTAAAAAACATACAAACCCCGTTGATTATCATGATTTTACATTAAAAGCAGCAAAAACAAGTTATCAACAGAAATTGTGAACAAAGAATTATACTCGACCGAGGTGAAAGACATTATCCCGTAATTAATAAAATGAAACGAATTAATCGACAAAATTACACAAGAAGTAATATCAAGAACTAAAAACGACATGAGCGAAAAGAATTTCGTTACAGATAACTCAAATAAAACAAAATAAAGCACAAATATGACAAAACAAGAATTAGCAAAGTACTTTGATCATACTTTACTTAAACCGGATGCAACAGACAAGCAATTTGATCAATTATGTGATGAAGCAAAAACCTATAAATTTTACTCGGTATGTGTTAATTCAAGCCGGGTTAACTATGTTTCCGAAAAACTCAGAGGCACTGATATTAAAGTTTGTTCGGTAGTAGGTTTTCCGTTGGGGGAAACGGACAGCAAAAGCAAAGCATTTGAAACCCGTAATGCAATTGAAAACGGAGCTCATGAGATAGATATGGTTATCAGTGCCGGAGCATTAAAATCAGGCAACTTAAAATATGTTGAAGATGATATTCGAGCCGTTAAAAGTGCTTGCAGAAGTACTACCGTTTTAAAGGTAATTTTGGAAACCTCATTACTTACCGAAGAAGAAAAAATTATTGCATGCGAAATTTGTAAAAAAGTTGATGTTGATTTTGTAAAAACAAGTACCGGTTTCGGAAGCGGCGGTGCAACAGTCGCTGATATCGAATTAATGAGACGAGTTGTAGGTACGAAAATGGGTATTAAAGCCAGCGGCGGAATTAGAGACTATAAAACGGCAATTGCAATGATAAATGCCGGTGCCACAAGAATCGGAGCCGGTGCAAGTGTTGCAATTATTAATGACACAAATTATGAAGGAACGTATTAAGTTTAAAGAAACTGACTAATAAAGTTCAGCCTCTTTTTACTAAGTTTCTCACATTTATTAAAAGCTATGAAACCATTCCGCAAGAGTCGGAGTGCGACTTGTCTCACCTGAGAATTTAAGATATAAATAAAAATCCTCGAATAATGAATCCATTAATCGAGGATAATTAAAATATAAGAAAAAATTTATTTTACATAGTCTTCATCAAATTGCAAATATTTATAAATGTTATTTTCTTCAGGTTTAACAAATTTATTATAATATTCAAAATATTCTGCCGGTGTAGGAATTCTGTTCAAAACGGATACGATTGCAGCCACTTCGGCAGAGCCTAAAAAAACTTTTGCACCTTTACCCATTCTGTTATCAAAATTTCGGGTTGAAGTTGAAAATACTACGGCATTATCCGGTACTCTTAACTGATTTCCCATACAAATTGAACATCCCGGCAGTTCAATTCGGGCTCCTATTCTACCGAATTTTGAAAATTCGCCTTCAGATTTCAATTTATCTTGATCCATTTTGGTAGGCGGAACGATGTATGTTCTCACATCCGGGTTTCGTTCAAATCCGTCCCAAATTTTTGATGCAGCTCTAAAATGACCGATATTTGTCATACACGAACCGATAAACACATCATTTACAACTGTGTTTTGAACTTCCGATATGTATTTTACATCATCCGGATCATTCGGACAAGCAACAATGGGTTCATTTATTTCCGATAAATCAATTTCTATTACCGCGGCATATTCGGCATGTTCATCTCTTTTCAATAATTTTGGATTTTTAAGCCACTCATTCATTGCATCAATTCGTTTTTGAATGGTAGGAGCATAACCGTAACCGTCATGAATCATTTTTTCCAATAAAGCAACATTTGAACGCAAATAAGTTGCAACAGAATTTTCAGATAATTTGTATGTTGCGGCCGCAGCACTTCGTTCAGCAGCTGCATCCGTTAATTCAAATGCTTGTTCGGCAGTAATATCGGGCATTCCTTCCATTTCTAAAATTCTGCCGTTAAAAATATTTTTTTTGTTCTCTTTCGCAACCGTTAATAATCCTTTATTTATTGCCCACAACGGTATTGCATTAACCATATCCCTTAATGTTATACCGGGTTTTGCTTTTCCTTTAAATTTCACAAGAACCGATTCCGGCATATCTAAGGGCATCGTTCCTAATGCACCCGCAAAAGCAACCAATCCGGAGCCTGCCGGGAAAGAAATTCCTAAGGGAAATCTTGTATGTGAATCACCGCCTGTTCCCACAGTATCAGGTAATAACATACGGTTTAACCAAGAATGAATTACTCCGTCACCGGGATATAACGATACACCTTCTCGCAGCATTACAAATTTCGGTAAACTTTGGTGCATTTTTGTATCGGTTTCTTTCGGGTAAGCTGCTGTATGACAAAACGATTGCATAAACAAGGGTGTTTGAAATTTCAAACAAGCCAATTCGGTTATTTCATCTGCCGTCATCGGTCCGGTAGTATCTTGTGAACCGACTGTTGTCATTTTAGGTTCAACTGCCATTCCGGGTAATACACCTTCTAATCCGCAGGCTTTACCTACCATTTTTTGGGCTAATGTGTATGCCTGATTTTGTTTAGGAACAGGATTTGTCGGTTTTGCAAATACATCAGTTTCGGCTAAACCTAAAAATTTGCGGGCATCGTTTGTTAATTTCCTTCCTATAATTAAAGGTATTCGACCTCCTGCTCTGAATTCATCGGCTAATGTATTCGGTTTTAGCTCAAAATTTGAAATTACTTTTCCCGAATCATTTAAAATCTCACCTTTAAGCGTATTAATAGTTATAATATCGCCGTGATTCATTTTTGAAACATCGGCAGTAATAGGTAAGCCGCCGGAATCTTCAACTGTATTGAAAAATATCGGAGCAATTACTCCCCCGATTACTACGGCATTCCTTTTTTTATTCGGAACAAAAGGAATATCTTCTCCCATATGCCACAATACACTGTTAGTTGCTGATTTTCTTGATGAACCTGTTCCTACAACATCACCTGTATAAACAATTTTATGTCCTTGCTTTGTCCATTCGGCAATTTCTTTTAAGCCTTCCGGTTTACGTGATTTCAACATAGATAAAGAATGCAGAGGAATATCTGAACGGCTCCATGCATCACTTGCAGGAGATAAATCATCAGTATTTGTCTCACCTTCAACCATAAACACTTTTAATTTTAAGGTTTCCGGAACCGCATTTCTTGAGGTAAACCAATCAGCATTTGCCCACGATTCAATAACTTGCTTTGCAAATGAATTTGTTTTTGATAATTCGGCAACAATAGTGAATGCTTCATATACAAAAATTGTTTGTGAAAGAGATTTAACAACATGTGGAGCTAATTCTTTACTGTTTAATGAATCAATTAATGGGTCAACATTATAGCCGCCTAACATCGTTCCTAATATCTCAACTGCCTTAACAGGACTGATTAATGCAGAATGCTTTTGATTTTTAATAATTTGATGCAGAAATTCAGCTTTAACTTTTGCAGCAGGGTCTACTCCCGGTGAAATCCGTTCGGTAAATAGTTTCATCAGAAATTCTTCTTTCCCTTTCGCGGGATTTTCAAGTAATTTACATAAGTCTTCAGTTTGTACTGAATTTAATGGAAGAGCAGGAATTCCCGGTGCATTTCGTTCTGCTTCGTGTTTTAAATATTGGTCAATCATTATTATTAGATTTGTATTTGTTATTTTCTGCAAAAGTAATAATTTTAAAAGATTTTTCAGAATTACAGCCTTCATTTTTGTAGTTTAAGTCTATTTTTATACCGTTTTAATGAAAAAACATAAACAACAAATAAACGGAATGTTAAATTTATAATTAATTTTGCACGTTTTATAACAAAAGATTAGTGTTATGGCATTAAAATGCGGAATAGTAGGTTTAACAAATATCGGAAAAACAACTATATTTAATTGCTTCTCTGAAACCAAGGCAGAAGTAACTAATTTTAGTTACAGTACAGATAAATCAAATTTAGGAACGGTAAAAGTACCCGATCAAAGATTATCAGAACTTGAAGCCAAACAACCCACCGAAAAAATAATACCCACAGTAGTTGACATTATTGATGTTCCCGGCATTGCAAAAGGAGCAAGTGAAGGAGAAGGCACAGGTAATAAATTCTTAGGTGATATCAGAAATACAGATGCTCTGATTCATGTTTTAAGATGCTTTGAAGATGAAAATCTTTCGCATGTTGAAGGATCCATAGACCCGGTAAGAGATATGGAAATACTTAATTTCGAATTGCAAGTTAAAGATTTAGAATCTATTGAAAAAAAAATTGTAAAGCTGGAAAAAAACGCAAAAGCTAATGATAAGGATGCAAAAAAAGGATTAGAGGTATTATTAATTTATAAAGAACATCTTGTAAATTTCAAACCCGCATATACAGCTCCGGTTAAAGAAGAAGATACAAGATTTGTTAAAGACCTGAATTTATTAACCATTAAACCGGTTTTATATGTATGTAATGTGGATGAAAATTCTGCTGTTCAAGGAAATAAATATACCGAAGCGGTTCAAAACGCATTACAAAGTGAGAATTTACAAGTGTTAATAATAGCTGCCGCATTAGAAGCTGATATTGCCGGTTTACCATCACCCGAAGAACGAAAAGAATTCCTCGAAGATGCCGGATTAAATGAGCCCGGTATTGATAAATTAATTCGCGCGGCATATGAATTATTAAATTTACAAACATTCTTTACGGTAGGTCCCAAAGAAATTCATGCATGGACACTCAAAAAAGGAATGACAGCCCCCGAAGCAGCCGGCGTTATTCACAGCGATTTACAAAAAGGATTTATTCGCGCTGAAGTTATGCATTTCAACGATTTCATTGAATTAGGATCTGAACAAAAATGTAAGGAAAAAGGCAAATTTTATGTTGAAGGAAAAAATTATATCGTTGAAGACGGTGATATTCTTAATATTAGGTTTAACGTTTAATTAAAAAACACAAAACTTTTTTTTATAATTATACTTGGCTCTTTTTTTGTATCTTTACTAAGTAAAATTAAACCTTACATTATGAAAACAAACGTACATTTAAAACCATTCCGTTTATTCATTCCTTTATTTGCAATCGGCTTATCCTTCTTACTGTCAAATTGTAAAGGTCATGTTGAAATTATTGGTATAACCGACAGCGTGATAAATTGCTCACCTCCGTATGTAGTGTATTTTTATCCCGAAGCAGAACATCGAACCAAAGATTTAGAATATACATGGAAATTCGGAGACGGAAGCGAATCGCATGACCATGAAGCCGTTCACACCTATGCCGATTACGGGACTTACGAAGTAACACTTTCAATAAAACAAAATGAAGCCTTCGACTCCAAAACCTTTATGCTTTACTTAACACCTGATTCAACGGCTCCGATAGCCAAATGGGACTATTATCTTCAAGCAGACTCATTATGGGCTCCTGCATATGTTCAATACTTAAACGATTCTGAACATGCCGTAAAATTTCTTTGGGAATTCGGTGACGGAACAACTACAGAAAATAAAGTCCCCGCTTATCATGTGTTTGATACACAAGGAACTTTCACAACAACTTTAAATGCTATCTGCGGCGATGATACTTCATTTATGTCACGCGACATGATTATTAAAGCACCGCCGACCGATCTTTTTGTTGACCAAGTAACTGTTTGGATGCCTTCATCATACGTCGGAAATAACATTAAACTTGAAGTATGGTATGACGGTTTCAGAGATTATTATTCCGAATGGATTGTGGGTGTTTCACAATTCCCTGTTACTTTCAATGTTCAAGAAATGCTGGTTTATTTTAACGGCGTATATAATACGGATAAATTAGAATTTATTCTTTTTGTAAACGGGGAAACTGTTCCCGAAATAATTTTTGATGTAGAAGCTCGTGATTTGCAAAGTGACTATTATCCTCCGTTACTGAAATTTGATGACGGCTACGGCAGGAAATTAGAAGCAACTATAGCCTTTAGAGATTAATCTTATAAAAACCGGGGCTGAGAAGATTAATTTTAGTAAATTTTAAATGAACATTGAATAAATCTTATGAAACACCCATGTAAATTAATTTTTTACACAAAGGTGTCAAGTTTACTTTCAGTGAGGGCTTTGCCGTTCACAAGGTTGTTGTTTTTTTCTTGCTTACTTTGAAGCAAAAATAAAACTTTATTTTTAAACTGCACCGGATTTTCCTTTTTCATGGGATAGCTATGTTTAAACCCCAAAAAGTCGCGATTACTTTACACCAATAAACCACAAAAACAAGCTTTATCTGAATCCAAAGGAT
>DYOF01000118.1 GCA_020720665.1 Acetofilamentum sp.
TAATCAATTAATTTATTATGTCAAATTTAGTATATTTTTGTAAAACCTCAGGAATTTTTATACCGTTTTCAGTATAATTATTTTCTAACAAAGCAGCAACAATTCTCGGAAGAGCTAATGCACTTCCGTTTAAGGTATGCGCTAAAACAGTTTGTTTATCAACTTTACTTTTATAACGCAATTTTAACCGATTTGCCTGAAAACTCTCAAAATTCGATACAGAGCTAACTTCCAGCCATTTATCTTGACCCGCTGAGTAAACTTCGAAGTCATAAGTTAAAGCTGAAGTAAAACCTAAATCACCTCCGCACAGTTTAATGATTCTGTAAGGTAATTCCAATTTTTGTACTAAAGTTTCAACATAATTAACCATTTCATTCAAGGTGTCATAAGATTTTTCGGGATGTGAAATTTGCACAATCTCCACTTTGTCAAATTGGTGTAAACGATTTAATCCTCTGACATCCTTTCCGTATGATCCGGCTTCACGTCTGAAACAAGCTGAATATGCAGTCATCATAATCGGAAAATCTTCTTCGTTTAAAATAACATCTCTTAAAATATTTGTTACCGGCACTTCGGCTGTGGGAATCATATATAAATTATCAGCAGTCATATGATACATTTGCCCCTCTTTATCAGGTAATTGCCCGGTACCAAAACCGGATGCTTCATTAACCATTAACGGAGGCATAATTTCTTGATAACCTGCATTTTCGGCTTCTTCTAAAAAAAATGCTATCAGAGCACGTTGTAATTTTGCTCCTTTCGATTTATAAACCGGGAACCCGGCTCCTGTAATTTTATTTCCTAATTCAAAATCAATAATATCATATTCTGATGCTAAATCCCAATGTGCCTTTTTTATTTTTAGTTTCGGTATTTGACCGCCGCTTCTGATTAATTCATTATCGGCTTCTGATTTTCCTTCCGGAACTGATATATGCGGAATATTGGGTATTTCGGATAAAATTGTTTGTAAGTTTTCTTTTGATAAATTTAACTTTTCCGTTAATTCTTTTGATGCATCTTTTAAATTAACAGCTTCATTTTTTGCAGAATTTGCTTCATTTTGTTTGCCTTCTTTGTATAACAAGCCAATTTCTTTGGCTAATCTGTTAGATTTTTCAAGTGTTTCATCTAATTCGGCTTGTATTCGTTTTCTGTTATCGTCTTCATCAAGAGCATTTTGAATATGAACTTGAAAATTCTTATTTCTTACAGAAAGTTTCTTGATAACTTCCGTTGTATTATTTCTGATTTGGTTTATTGTTAACATATTTCAATAAATTAATAAAAAAAACCCGATATTCATATCAATTTATGAATATACGGGTTGTAAAAATATATTATTTTTTTATATTAAACTTCAAATGGTTCAACAGAAACAAAAGATTTATTGTTTCTTTTCTTTTGAAATTTAATGGTACCGTCTGCTAAAGCATACAAAGTATGGTCTTTCCCGATTCCGACATTTGCTCCCGGAAAATGTTTCGTACCTCTTTGTCTGACAATTATATTGCCCGCTGTTGCTTTTTGTCCGCCGTAAAGTTTTACTCCGAGTCGTTTACTTTCTGAATCTCTTCCGTTACGGGAACTACCCATTCCTTTCTTATGTGCCATAATATTTTATTTTAAATAGGTTTATTATTTTGCTTTTCCGCCGTTTAATTCGTCTTGCAATTTCTTTAACTCATCCCAATTTCCTTCGGCAGCTAATTTTGCTTGTTGCGGCCAGCTTGTTGTATCAAATCTGTTATAAGCATTACCGCCGGCTTCAACTAAAATATCAGAAATTTTTTCAGCTTTTACCTCTGCCATTTTTTTAAAAGTATCGAAACCGGCAGCAACTAATATTCCGGCTAATTTAGGACCGACACCTTCTATTTTGGTTAAATCGTCAGCTTTTGTTGTCTCTGATTTTTCTTCTGATTTTTTGGGAGTTTCTTTCTTTACTTCTTTTTTAGGAGCTGTTTTGCCGTCCAATATTATATCTGATATTTCAATTTGAGAAAAATCTTGACGGTGTCCGTTTAATTTTTGATATCCTTTTCTTCTTTTTTTCTTAAAAACAAGTTCTTTATCACCTCTGACATGTGCCAATACTTTTGCTGTTACTTCTGCTCCGATAACTTTCGGGGTTCCTACATTTACTTTTTTTCCGTCATCAGTTAAAAGAACATCTGAAAAGCTCATGGTTTCACCTTCTTTTGCAGGCAGCCTGTGAACAAATATTTTTTGGTCTTTTTCAACTTTAAATTGTTGTCCTGCGATTTCTACAATTGCGTACATTTTTTTATATAGTTTAAATGTGTAAATGAGGCGATCTCTTAAAATAAAAAGATACTTATTCAGCCCCATAAAATTTATTTTCAGGGCTGCAAAATTAGTTAATTTTTATAAAAAACAAATCTTTTTATGTAAAATAAAGTGAAAGTTTTTAATTATTTTTAAAATCAGGTTTATTTTTTTGATGGTTCAAAATAATATCGAATTGTTTTGGGTTATAAAAATTTTTAAATTGATAAAAATCTGTTTCATTTGATGTAACTTTAAATACGTCTGTATTATATGCATCCAAAAAAACATGCCATACCATTTCAGAACAAAACATTCGACCGGTATCTTGCGGGTTACATGAATATGCAAACGGAATTTTTTGGTCTAAATAATATTGGGCTTTATGAGTTATTTTATTAAGTTCTTCAGGTTTACATTTATTATATCTGACAATAATTATCGAACTTGGGTGTGCCGCATCGGTAAATTCGTCAAATTTCTGCATTTGCACTCCTTCTTCTACTAAAATTGAGCTTGATTCTGAATGAATTACAAACAAACCGCCTTCTTCGGTTTTTCGGACAATTCCGCAATGAGAAATTGAGTATGGTTCATCAAAACTATTTACAATATAGTCAGATACAAGCCCATGACCATATCTTAAAATTAAATCTCCGTCTTGAATTAATTTTTTATCTTCGCCTTTTAAAATATATGTAATAGATTTCTCTTTTTTTAGCTCTATTTTATCGTAAACAAATCTAAACAACCATGAGAAAAAAATCAGTCCGACTACTGATATTAATAATATAATCAGAATTTTTTTTATCATATTAATTTCTTGTGTCTAAAAATTTGGAATGAATTAATATTCATCAAATTAAATTGATATACTTATTTACAATCTTTGGTTTCGCATGCACATAGGAACATCTGCTTTGAATCCGACTAAATTAAAGTCCTCTTAAAGTGTTGCTTTTTTTGTAAAAAATCTTTTAACAAAAGTGCTTCATTAATAAAGCCGGAGATTTATTCTCCGGCTTTATAGCTCAAAAAAAATAATTTTACATTTCTTTTTTCATGGCAACTTTCCATTTGCCGTCAACTTTTACCATGTCAAGTTTTTCGCCGGTTTTTTTGTCTGTTCCGTAGTGAACAACAGCTTTATCGCCGTCTATTTCTACTTCACCCATTTTTAAAGTTTTGATATCCGCTTTATCTGCTTCTACTTCTTCAGCAGGAATCATAGATGCCATACCTTTAATCATATCTAAGATTTGACCTGTTTCTTCTGTTCCAAAATCTTTTGCTTTGTCATAATCTTGATTTGAAAGAGCTGTTAAGAAATCTTTAGCTACATCTCCGGGATTATCACTACTTCCTCCACCGCAAGAGAACATAAATGCAGAGAAAACTAATACAAAACCGATACTCAATAATTTTTTCATAATTTGATTTTTTTAAAAGTTTAATAAATGAATTAGGTGGTAAAGGTACAAAAAAAAAATTAAAAAAAAAATTTAAGTATGGTATCTGATAAAATTTCATAACATAAAAAAGAGTTAAGAAAACCTTAACTCTTTTTTATTTTTAAGTAACTAAAAATCTGCTATTTATTGAAAAAATATTTTATTCCGATTTGCATTTGCCATTTTGAGAATAAGGAAACGTCATCGATAAAAGATTCCGTTAAATTAGTATCAAATGTAAAGTAAGGAACATTGCTTGAATCTAAACCATCCGCTGCAATAGGAGTCCATGTTGTTGCCAATTGTCGGACACCCCATTTTGAATTCAATAAATTGCCTATATTCATTATATCAAAAGTTAATTGTATGGCATGGTCATTTCCGGCAAAGTTAAGATTAAAATCTTGCATTAATCTGAAATCCACTGTATTAAACCAAGGTAACATGGAACCGTGCCGTTCAGCAATTTCGCCTCTGTGTGCACTTAAATAAGGATCTTGTTCAATAAAAGCATTTAATGCTGTCCACTGTGCATCTGCATCGGTTGTGCTTGCAGCAGTTCCTGAATTTGTTCCGTCACCGAAATGAATATCACTTTGATTTACAGGAATATAAATCAAATCATTATTAGAAATTGCATCTTGATTTAAATCTCCTGAATATGTATATGAATATCTGTTCCCGATTCCTCCTTCATAAAATAAAGAGAAACTTGTTGCCATTTTACCGTATTCAATTCCGTAGTTTAATGACGCAATAATTCTATGCTTTAAACCATAACGAGAATAAGAAAACATTGGGAAGTTGGGATTTCCGGCAACCGGATTTCTTTGGAATGCATCTGCTGCAATTTCGGCAGGTATTGATGTATAATCTTTTGATTCTGTATATGTATATGCAATTATAGCATCTAACCCAAAATCAAAACTTTTTGAAACTTTTCCTGTTAATGTATATTGGTAGCCTTCTTTTGTATTTTCAAGAACAATTGCTCCGGCATCAAGAAAGCCTATTGCACTTGCATCTGACGAATAAATATTTACCTCATTAAAACCTGCAAAAATCGCTCTTGTATCTCCTGTTCCCGTTAATGCAGAACTTGGTGCAGCCATATTGTAGTTTCTGTGAACTACTGCATTTAAATCTTTTGAGAAGATACCTTCAAACATTATTTTCCAACCATTACCGACTAATGCATCAACTGCTAAATCTGATTTCCAAACTTGTGGAAATTTAAAATCTTCTGATGTTGCATTTACTTGGAAAGTATAACCCGTAAACATTTTTGAATTTGATGCTTGATTACCCAACCAAACAAAAGGAATTCTTCCTGAGAAGATACCGCTGCCGCCTCTTATTTTAAATGTATTATCTCCTTTTATATCATAATTAAAACCTAATCTGGGTGACCATAAAATGTTATTTCCCGGAAATTTAGAAGGATCAACTGTAGCAGCATCACCGTTTTCATCAACCCAACCTGTAAAACCGGTTATTTCGGAATCTTTTTCGATTTCACTTAAATAAATTGGTAGGTCAGCTCTTAAACCAAAAGTAATATTAAAATTATTTGATACAATATATTTATCTTGAACATATAAGCCTAATTGAGCTACATCTACATAAGCCCAATTATAATCTTTTAGTTGTGAGTTTGTCACTTCGGCATTATAATCAACATCTGCAACAGTGGTATTTAAAAAATCATTTACTGAAAAATACATGTGCCAAGGATAATAGAACAAATTAAATGAGTTGTCAAAATTAAATTGTTCATAATTTAAACCTGTAGTAATCGTGTGTTTTTTTAAATAAAAATTCAAATTATCTGTAAATTGATATACATCTTGATTTAATACATTACCGGTAGAAAACATTTCAGAACCGGCAGTTATTGCAAGGTTTCCGTCAATAAAAATATCAATAACAGGAAACGGAGCTGAATGTGGTGTTCTCCGGTCTATGAAGGCGGTGTAGCCAACCAGTATATTATTTGAAACTTTATTACTGAACAATGTATTGACCTCACCTACAATAGAATTTATTTTATTATTAATGTTGTAAGAAGAATTTTCAAAAGGAAGTCTGTAACTTGTAGGACCTCTTCCGATAATTGCCTCAGGATGAGGTAAAACATCATTGAAAGCATTTAAATAATTATATCTTAATTTAACTTTTGTTTTTTTGTTTGCATTCCAATCCAGCTTAACTAATAATTTGTCATTTTTCTTTTCATGGTTATAACCTTGATACCTTCCGGGGTCATATGCCCATGTATCAATTAAATGTTGCTGAACAGCAATAATGTCAGCCTCCGAAACAGATGTTACATTATCTCCTGTATTTGTTCCGTTATCGGCAACGAATCCATGAGCCATTCGGTCTTGTCTTACACCTTCGTAATTTAAGAAAAAGAATAATTTGTTTTTAATAATCGGTCCGCCTACATTTATGCCATAACGGTGATTGATATAATCATAGTTCGGACTTTCGGCATCGCCGACTTTTGTTCCTATCATGCTTTCATTTCTGAAATATTCATAGAGCATAGCTTGAAATTTATTTGTTCCCGATTTTGTAACAGCATTAACACCGGCACCGGTAAAACCACCTTCCGTAACATTAAAAGGAGCTAAAGAAACTTGCATTTGATCAATTGCTTCAATTGATACAGGTTGGGCATCCGATTGTCCGCCGGGTGTAGCATAATCCAAGCCAAATGAATTATTAAAAATAGAACCGTCAAGCGAAAAGTTATTGTATAAATTATTTCTACCGCCGAAACTGTTCCCGTTCGATTCGGGAGTTAATCTGGTTAAATCTTGTTGACTCCCTGAAATCGTCGGCATCAGGCTGATTTGTTTAGAATCAACAAAGGTTACCGAACCTGTTTTACCGGAATTCATTTCATCACTTAGGTTATAAACAATTTGAACTTCTTCGATATTTTGAGCCTCAGTTACCATTAGAATATCTGTATTAAATGTTTGATTAAGACTTAAATAGAATCCTTCTTGAAGAAATTCTTTATGACCTATATATTTAACAGATAAATTATAAGGACCGCCGACATTGACACTCGGAAATGAAAAATAACCGTCGGCACGAGTCATTATAACATATTCACTGCCCGTAGGAATGTGTGTTAAAATCACACCGGCGCCGGGGATTGATTCACCTGCATCATTTGTAACCCTTCCTTCTACTGAAGCATTTGTAACCCCTTGGGCATTAATCATAAAGTTGCCTATTATTATTAAAGGCAACAGAAATGTAAGAAATTTTTTCATGTGTCTAAAAATTTGTAATTAATTAATAATCTGTAAATTGAATGTTTATACTTATTTATAATGCTTATTCTTTCCTGCACATAGGAACACCTTCTTTGAACTAAACTTAATAAAGGTATTTT
>DYOF01000119.1 GCA_020720665.1 Acetofilamentum sp.
ATACTTACAAATGTTTTCATCTGTCTAAAGATTTGTAATTAATTAATAATCTGCAAATTGAATGCTTCTTGTTATTTGTTATACTTGTTTTTCCCCGCAGATAGGAACACCTTTATAAATCTGCATGTAATTAATATCTTCTGTTAATCATACCCTTGTGTGTAAAAAATCGTTTTATACGGGTGTTTCATTTTTATTTAATTTTCAATCTTTTTTATAATATAGTTTCCAACTCATTAATTATTTCTGTCAGTTCTTTATAAATGTTTTCGGGTGCATATTCTGTGCCGGTAGGGCTATATTGAGCATAACCGCAAGTTGTTATAATATTACTTAAATTACTTATTAATTCATCGGGTGCTTTATGTTCGTTTAATAATTCGTTTATTTTTTCGTTTGTTAACAAATCGGCATTAACAGACATTTTATCGCTTAAATATCCCCAAATTGCATTTAATATTTCTTTATAAAAAGCCGTTTGATTATTTTCAGTCATGTATTTTAAAGCCGTTTTAAGTCGTTGTTGAGACACTTTTCCGGCATTTTTCTTTTTCATTATTATTTTATTGCTGTTTGCTTCTATATATTTTTTTCTTGCAAATAAGCCTGCAATAAATACTGAAAAAGTAATTAAATAGATTAAGTAGTAAAACAACGAACCGACAAATCTGTTTCCTGTTTTATTAAGGTTCAAATTGCTTGTTTTAATAAAACGAATATCTTTTTGATTGTTTTGTGCTTGTAATTCATTTACAGGTAATTCATCAGATGATTTTATTACTTTTAAATTAAGTTCGTTACTTTTTATTATTTTGTATTCATAATTTTCAGTATCAAAATAAACAAACTCAAAAGGTTCTATAGTATAATCACCGGGTTTATTTCCTACAATTATATAGTTAAAAATTCGTTCTCCGAAGGCTCCGTTTTCAGAGAATTTTTCGGTTTTTTCTATTTGAGGGTCAAAATGTTCAATGCCTTCGGGTAAATTTAGTTTTAAATCATTCAATAAATGTAAATTTCCCGAACCGCTTATACTTATTTTTAAATTTGTACTTTCGTCTGTTTTAATAATTGATTGATAGGTTTCTGCTTTAACAGACAGTTTGTTGCCGCTGATACCGGAGAAATTTTCAGGAATAGGTTGCGGTAAGGGATTTACTGTTATTGTTTGTGATTTAGTAGTCAGTTTTTTATTTATCAGTTTATAATTATCAACTATATTTCCGAAAAAATCTTTTGTTTCTCCGTCTTTTTTCTTTAATTGAATTTCAATTTCATAAGGCGAAATTGTAAAATTACCGGGAGTTTGGCTAAACAATAATACTTGTTTTAAGAGTGCTGATTTATATTTTTTTCCGTTTATAATTTCATTATTAAATTCGAGCTGACGGGGTGCTTTTAAAATTTCTGACCAAAATCCTTTATAATCAGGAAATTTTAATTCAGATATATTTTGGAAATCAACTAAGGTGTATAATTTAGTCGTAACAACAATGTATTCACCCGGATAGACTTTTGTTGCTGAATAATCGGTTGAAATAAAGATGTTACCTTCTTCTGTGATTTTTTTTACATGTGCTTCATTTGTTTGTTCGTTTGTATATTGTGATTCTCCTATTACTTTAATATTCAGAGTGTTTGATTGATACTTGTGTCCGTTTATTTGAGCATTTGCAGGCGGAATTGTGAACGTTCCGGGACGCTGTGCCGAAATATTATAGATATATGAAACTTTTACGGCTTGAGTACTTTTACCGTTTATTATTTGAGTTGATGAAGAAGATGATGTAAACGGTCCGGCTGATACATCAAAATTTTCAAATTCCGGCGGTGTAAAATTTTCAACCCTTTCATTTACGGTGTAGGATAACTGAAAAACTTCGCCGACTTCAACAACAGATTCTGATTGAGCCGTAAATTCAATATCTGTACGTTTTTGATTTTTATCGTTTGCGGAAACTGTATTCTCATTACTTGCTGTATGGTCAACACTTACTTCGTATTCACAAGCAAAGTTTAATAATAAAAGAAAGAAGAATATTGCTGTTTTATTTTTTTTCATTTTTTATAATCTGGATGTTCCGTTAATATCTTTTCCGTGATCCTCATTCGGATTTTGATAATTACCTTCAATAACAATTATTTTAATCGTATCTGTGTAAAACGATTTACCTTGAATTTCAATTTCGGCTGCAGGAATTGCAAGCGTTCCTTGTACTTTTGCTTTTAAGATGTATGAATAAATTATCGAAACCGTTTTAACCATCTCGCCGTTTATTATATTGATACTTTGTTGCATGGATGTACTCGGACCCGAAACAACTTCAAAATTTTGCAAATCGGCTAATTTGAAATTGTCGAAAATTTTGTTCATTTGATATTCTAATATAAAGGGTTCTCCTACCATAACGGCATCTTTTGAAACGCTTGCTTTAAATTCAGTTTGTGCGTTTGTAAATAAAGATGCAGTGATAAATAATAATATAAATAACTGTTTCATTTTCAATATTTTAAAATTTACCAATCTTTTTCGTTTTTAGATTTTTTCCCGTTTGATTTTTTCATACTTGCCTTTTTTAGAGTTTCTTTTTCTTGCTCTTGAATATACTGTAATATTCGTTTTGCATCTTCTTCCGAAATTGTTACAGCTTGCGGTAAAGCATCCGGGTCTTTGTTATCGGGTGTTCCGTCGTTGTCAGAATCTGTATCTCTGTAATCGGGCTTTCCGTCATTATCTGTGTCCTTAGGTTGTTCAGGGTTTTTTCCTGCTTCATAGGAATCCGGTATTCCGTCATTATCCGAATCGGTATCTTCAAAATCTTTTTTCCCGTCTTTATCCGTATCCGGATTTTGCGGCTTGCCGGCTTCACTTTCATTTTTTTCTTTACTGTCCGGTATTCCGTCATTATCTGCATCAGTATTTTTCCCTTGGTTTCTGTCTTTATTTTCTTGTTCGCCTTGATTTTTATCTTCTTTGTCTTTATTCTGTTGATTTTGCTGATTTTGATTTTGGTTTTGTTGTTGTTTCTCTAATTGTTTTAAGAATTCTTTTGCAACATACAGATTAAATTTAGCTTCATTATCACCCGGATTTAATCGTAATGCATTTTTATAGGATTCGATACTCTCTTTTATTTTGCTCATTGCATCTTGCAAATTATTTTGTTGCAACAAACTTTCGGCTTGTTTTAATTTAATGTTTCCTAAATTATAAAATACATTTGCTTTGTCTGTCGGCGATTTGTATAAATCAATTCCGGTATTCAAATTTTGTTCAGCTAAATCAAATTTATTTTGTTTATAATAGGCATTACTCAAATTATATTTTGCGGCAACAGAAGTTGAATCTGTAGCTATTGCTTTATTATAATCTGTTTCGGCATTTGAATAAGCATTTTTAAGAAATTCATTATTCCCTGAACGAATAAATCTTCTTTCAAATTGAGAATAGGAATGAAAAGTTAATAAAAAAAATGTAATTATTATGATAATTGATTTCATCTGTCTAAAAATCTATAATTAATTAATAATCTGCAAATTGAATGCTTATACTTATTTATAAAACTTGATTTTTCCCGCAGATAGGAACACCTGAAAACTCTACGCAATTATGTAAGGTGATTTGTTTAGTCATGTCCTTGTGTGTTAAACTTGTTTATCATGGGTGTTTCATCAAATAATAAATTTAAAATGATTTAATAAATTCCCGAACGAAAATATCTGAATAATATTATAGTAAAAAAATTTTAGTACAAAATTATGAAAATACCTGATGACACAAAAGAGTTTATTTATATATTTTATAACAGCATAAAGAATGTTATATAATACCTAATTAAATGTGTAAAAATTGCTTGGTATTTATTTTCTTTGCAATAATAATTAAAATATTAATGTAAATTTATTAAAATGGCAAAATTAGATTTAAGTAAATATGGAATTACCGACGTGAAAGAAATTTTTCATAACTTATCTTATGAGGAATTATATAACCATGAAACAAATCCGAAATTAGAAGGATTTGAAAAATCTTATGTTACAAGTCTCGGTGCCTTATCGGTTGATACCGGAATTTTCACCGGACGCTCACCTAAAGACAAATTTATTGTAAAAGAAGAAACTTCTGAAAATAATATTTGGTGGAAAAATCCTCACAGACCTGCCTCTGATAATAAACCTATAAGTGAAGAAACTTGGAAAGAGTTATTAGAAATAAGTGCCAAACAATTATCAGGTAAAAAACTATATATACAAGACGGTTATGCCGGAGCAAATGAAAATACTCGAATAAAAATTAGAATTATAACAGAAGTTGCATGGATGGCACATTTTGTAAAAAATATGTTTATCAGACCGACTGCTAAGGAATTGGAAACTTATGAGCCTGATTATGTAATGCTTAATGCTGCAAAAACAAGTAATCCGAATTGGGAAAAACATCAAATGAACAGCGAAGTATATGCTGCATTTAATTTAAAAGAAAAAATGGCATGTGTTGGCGGCACATGGTATGGCGGAGAAATTAAAAAAGGATTCTTCTCAATAATGAATTATCTTCTCCCTTTAAAAGGAATTGCAGCAATGCACTGTTCAGCAAATGTAGGTAAAGACGGTGATACTGCTATTTTCTTCGGATTGTCGGGAACAGGAAAAACAACCCTTTCAGCCGACCCTAACAGAGCATTAATCGGTGATGACGAACACGGATGGGACGACGAAGGAATTTTTAACTTTGAAGGCGGTTGCTACGCTAAAACAATTGATTTAGACCCTGAAAAAGAACCCGATATATACGGTGCTATTAAAAAAGATGCTTTATTAGAAAACGTGGTAATTAAAGAAAACGGCGAAATTGATTTTGCAGATGGTTCTAAAACTCAAAATACACGTGTTTCTTACCCGATTTATCATATAGAAAATATTGTAAAACCCGTTTCAAAAGCCGGACATGCCAAAAAAGTAATTTTCTTAACAGCTGATGCATTCGGCGTTTTACCTCCGGTTTCAAAATTAACACCCGACCAAACAAAATATCAATTTATAAGCGGATATACTGCTAAAGTTGCCGGTACCGAAAGAGGTATTAAAGAGCCGAAACCTGCATTTTCTGCTTGCTTCGGAGCTGCGTTTTTATTGTTAGACCCTGCAAAATATGCCGAAGAACTTATCAGAAAAATGGAGATGCACGGAGCAACCGCTTATTTAGTAAATACCGGTTGGATGGGCGGAGCATACGGTGTCGGAAAACGAATTGATTTACCTTCTACCAGAAATATTATTAATGCAATACTTGACGGATCACTTGATAACGCTGAATTTGAAAATTTACCGATTTTTAATTTAGCAATACCAAAAACCGTTAATAAAGTTGACGGAAAATTATTAAACCCAAGAAATTTATGGAGAGATACTAAGGATTGGGATGCTGCCGCTTTAGATTTGGCACAACGATTTATTGATAATTTTGAAAATTTTACCGATAATGAAGATGCTAAAAAATTAGTTGCTGCCGGTCCGCAAATTAAATAATCCTGATTTTTTTATACAATTTAAAAAACTCCGTTTCATCGGAGTTTTTTTTTTCATTCACTTTACTTACTTTTGAGAATAATTTGAATTAAATACATGAACAATTTTATTGAAGCTAAAATAGCAAATTTATTTGAACAAACATATAACCATAAACCCGAATCAATCACAAAATTGCCGGAATCAGGGTCTTCAAGAATTTACTATCGAGTTAAAAGTATTAAAAATATTGTTATTGCAACCTTTAATAAGGACACAAAAGAAAATAATGCCTTTCTCTATTATTCAAAACTATTTAAAAACTTAAATATTAATGTTCCTGAAATTATTGCTGCCGATATCGAAAATAATATTTATATGCAGGAAGATTTAGGAAATGAAATGCTGTTTGATCGTATTTTAAAGTATAAATCTGAAAACGAATTTGCGGAAGAAATTGTTCGTATTTATAAAGAAATTATTAAGCAATTAATTGAATTACAAATAAATACAAGCAGTAAAATAGATTATTCATACGCTTATCCGCGAGCGGCATTTGATAAGCAATCAATAATGTGGGACTTAAATTATTTTAAGTATCAATTTGTAAAATATACCGATGTTGCTTTCGATGAGCAGTTATTAGAAGATGATTTCAATAAATTTTCAGAATATTTACTAAAAACAGACACTAACTACTTTTTGTTTCGTGATTTTCAATCGAGAAACATTATGCTGAATAACGATAAAATATATTTCATTGATTATCAGGGCGGAAGAAAAGGTGCTTTGCAGTATGATTTAGCATCTTTATTGTTTGATGCCAAAGCCGAAATTCCATTAGATTATAAAAATAGTTTACTTGATTATTATTTGAATGAAATTCAAAAATATAAGAAAATTGATGCAGAAGAATTTAAAGAATTTTATTTCGCTTATGCTTTGATTAGAATTTTGCAGGCAATGGGTGCATACGGGTACAGAGGTTTGTATGAAAAAAAACAAATATTTATTGACAGTATCGTATCCGGTTTGGCTAATCTCCGGTATTTAATTTCTCAAATTAAAACTATTAATGAATTTCCTGAACTTAAAAAAGTAATTTTGAAATTATTAAAATCAGAGAAATTATCTGAACACACAAAAAATAACAAGTTAAAAGTAAGCATTCAGAGTTTTTCTTTTAAACGAGGTATTCCTTATGATGCAACCGGTAACGGAGGTGGCCATGTTTTTGATTGTCGGTTTATCAGCAATCCCGGAAAAATAGAAAAATTTAAAAGTTTATGCGGAAAAGATATTGAGATAATTGAATTTTTAGATAAAACTGACGGAACACAAGAATTTATAAAATCTATAAAACAAATAACAAAAGCAAGCATTGAAAATTACACAAAAAGACATTTTAAAAACCTCTCAATAAGTTTCGGTTGCACAGGCGGGCAACATCGGTCTGTTTATTTTGCCGAAAAAATTGCTGCATTTATTAAAGAAAATTTTGATGTAAATATTGAACTGATACATAAAGAAGGATTTTAATTTTTTTTAACTAATTCCGGCTTATTAATTGTAATTTTATAAATAAAAAAAATCATGAAACACCCGGGTAAAACGATTTTTTACACACAAGAGTATGACTAACAGAAGA
>DYOF01000219.1 GCA_020720665.1 Acetofilamentum sp.
AATGTTAGAGCCGGTTAACCCTTTATATTCAATTATTTTGTAAATCTAATTTGTAAATTTAATTTCAACATTTGGAATCCATTTTCTTCATAGATTACACCAAATTCGTGCCTTGTTGTACTTGCTCTTATTAATCTTGTGTTTTCAAAAAGATATTTCTCAAACTCGTTTTTATTATAAATATGGTAAGCAAGAATTTCTCCGTCTTCTTTTACAACTAAATAACCACCGGTTGCATCATATATTCCTTTCCATACTTTTGAAGGCATTAAACCTAATGCAATATCAGTTAAAAAATGTTTCAATTTGTATTCATAGAAGTTATGTTTTTGACTTAAATCATATTCAATTGGATTTTTTCCTTCCAATTCGATTGTTAAATCTGAAATAGTTGTATTGTTTGAAAGTGATGAATAAACCAAAATATTTGCAACAATATCAGGCAATAAACTATCAATTAATACCAAGTTATTTCTAAAAATTGAACTTTCAGGCTTAACAAATTCTAAATATAAATTATTCTCTTTAAGAATATTAAATTTTTCAACAAAATTCTTTTTATTATTGAAGATTATCAAACTTTCCTTATCAAGTTTTTCACTTAATTTAAAAATAAAATTTGTTGCTCTACTTGCGTTTAAAAGTGTTGATGGTCTTCCAAGTTGCGACTTTATACTAAAACCTAAATTAGGTTTTGTATTTGTTTTGAAATCGTGAATTACAATATTTATATCTGTTTTGACAGATGATTTTGCTTTTAAAGTCCTACATTTTATTTCTGTTAAAAAATCTTCAATTTCAGGAATTGTAAATGCTCCTTCATCAGAATTTTTAATTTTTTGAAGTAAAATTTCAGTTTGATTTGCGAAATTCTCTATTGGAATTTCAATATTTTCACCATTTCCTGTGATAATAATTAAATTATCAGAAAATAAATATTCGTAATTTACAGTACTTTCTGTTCTTAAAATTTTAATAATTGGGTAAACGAGATTTTTAATTTTATTTAATTCTGCATCACCTGTAAATAACTGACCTTCACTTAAAAGTTTAAGTAAAGTATAAATTTCAGACCATTCGCCTTTATTACCTTTTAACATCTTTAACGATTTTTTTAATTAAAATTTTAGCAGTTTCATAAATGGCGGGTATTGCAACAGAATTTCCAAATTGTTTGTAAGCGTGAACATCTGCAACTTTAATTAAAAAATCATCCGGAAAACCTTGTAATCTTGCCCATTCTCTTGGCGTCATTCTACGCCAATAATCTTTGTTAACTTGTCCTTGAATTTTTGTTATTGGTGTAAAATCTTGTAATCTGCAATCAATTACAATA
>DYOF01000120.1 GCA_020720665.1 Acetofilamentum sp.
TTAACAAGTTTATTTTATTTGTTTTACAGATACTTATATTTCAAATTAGCTTATTTTGAATGGAGTCGTTATTTCTTTTATGCGGCATTAATATTAAGTTTAACAATCCCTGTATTACCTTCAATTTTCAACTCAAGTAACACGTTCGGAAATGCAATTCGGATTTTAGGTTTCTCCGATACAGAAAGTAGGCTGTTTGTTAATATTTCTGACAGTTATTTAAGCAGAGAAACAAGTTTTTTATCGCAATTGCCGATTCTTAATTTATTGTTTATCATATGGTTATCTGGTTTTATCAGATACATGTATTTAATTTTGAAAAGCATTGTGTCAAGCGTTTTGTTAATTAATTCAGGAAAAAAAATTCAAACAAAAAATTATAAAATTATATTTTCTGAAAAGAAACAAGCGGCGTTTTCATTTTTCTCAAATATTGTTGTCGGTTATGATTTTAATTTATTAAGCGAAGAAGAAAAAACACAAATAATAAATCACGAAAAAATTCACATCAAACAATTTCATACAATTGATAATATAATATTTGAAATTTTCAGAGCATTGTTTTGGTTTAACCCGGTTTCAAGATTAATTTCGGCAAATATTAAAATAATACACGAGTTTATCGTTGATAATCAATTAACCGGTAATAAAAATAACTCAGATTATTCACGACTGATTTTAAAATTAGCTACGCACCACTCTTTTGAAATTACTAAAAGTCATTTTTCAACAGAAGAAATTAAAAATCGAATTAAATTAATCACGTTCCCCGAAAATCAAAGCCTCAGAAAAAGACGCTTTTACAGTTCATTGCCCGTATTATTAATCAGTTTAACAGCAGCATGGATAATTTTATCGTCTGTTAATTCAATTTGGAAATTAAAACCCGAACCGGAAAAAGAATTTCACAAACCTTTTAAAAAAGAAAATTACAAAATCATCAGCCCGTTTTTTCAAAATTATATTAATCAAACAAAAGGTGAACAACAGCTGATTATTTCACACAATGAAGCAAGCTATGAAGTAAAAAGTTTTTCAGAAGTATATGCAATTTGCAGCGGTACAATATCTTCTATAAAAGAGAATACTATTTATGAATTAAATGAAAAAGAAATTATACTGACAAATGACTCAGGTTATCTGGTTGAATACAGAGGGTTATATCAAACATGCGTGATACCGAACCGGCAGGTTAAAAAAGGTGAAAAAATAGGATTATCCGGCGACATCAGACTTTACCCGTCAGTTTCAATAAAAATAATTAAAAAAGGCAATTTAACAGACCCCGAAACACTTTATTAAAAATGAAGGAAAAAAACAAAAATGTAAATCTGTTAGAAATAAACAAAGGGTTTTTAATGCAAATAAGCATAATTGCCTCACTTTTAATTGTTTTAATAGTATTTGAAACAAAAAGCAGTTCCGTTGAAGAAACCGTAAATCATTTTACCGAAATTGAATTAGACATCTATCGCATAGATTCGAACATTAAACCGCCTTTACCCGAAAACAGATACAATAAGCAAACCATTCCGGCAATTACCATTGAAAACAAACTCAATCAAAACAGCAAACAGGCTGAATTTAAAGGCGGTGAAGACGAGCTAATAAAATACCTTATGACAAATAAGAATTATACAGAAGAAATTAAAAAACAAAATATCAAAGGACGAGTTTATGTTCGGTTCTCAATTTCGGAAAAAGGAAAAATCGCTAATGTGGAAATAATCAGAAAAATTCATCCTATAATTGACAAAGAAGCTCTAAGATTAATAAACGCAATGCCCGATTGGAACCCGGCAGAACTAAACGGAAAACCTATTGAAAGCAGTCAAATTTTGCCGGTTATTTTTAAATAGAACCTAATTAATTGATTAATAAAAAAGGAACTATAAAAACACAAACTCAAACGTCATGGAAACAAAAAAAACTCAAAAAGCAAATTTGGAAAAAACAAAAACATTGTTTTTAACATTAGGGTTAATTATTGCGGTATCAATATTAATAACAGCATTCAGCTTCAAGTCAGAAAAACTCACAGAAGTATTCTATGGTTCAACCGGCGGAGAACCCGAACCTATAAATATCCAAAGAACCGTAATACCCGAACCGCCGCCGCCGGAAGAAAACAAGAAACAAGTTAATACATTAATAACAGATGTACTTATTCTGACAGTTGACACAAGTAAAACCGTAAGTACCGAAATCTTTTTTCCTGATGACACCATCTTTTTTCAGGAGCCTATAGAAGAGCCGACAGACGGAATATTAGATTTTGCATCAAAAATGCCGATATTCCCCGGAGGAATAACTGCATTAATGCGATACATTACAAACAATGTTGATTATTCTTCAAGAGCAAGAGAAAACGGAATACAAGGAACCGTTTATTTACGATTTGAAGTTACAAAAACCGGACACATAGGTAAAGTTGAATTGCAAAAAGGAATAGATGAATTAATTGATAATGCTGCAATTGACGTTGTTAAAAAGCTGCCGAAATTTGAACCCGGGATGCACAACGGACAAGCTGTAAATGTTTGGTTTTCTATACCTATTTCATTTAAAATTAAAACAGATTAGCATAAATAAAAAAAAATAATTAACTTTGAGCCTCTATTAAAGTTAATGTCAAAACATTCTTTAAATCTTTAAAAAACAGAACAATGGAAATTAAAAAAAATCCGAAAGCAAATCTTGAAAGATATAAATTATTATTTTTAGCCGTTAGTTTAATCATTACACTCAGTGTATTGGTTTCGGCCTTTCAATGGAAATCAGAATCAACCGTAGATAACTTAGGAAATAACGAGGGTGCGGCAGAAGAAGAATTTGTAGAAGTTACTCGCCAAGACCAAGAAGTTGAACCGGAACAACCCCAAGAACAACAACAACAACAAGAGCTGGAAGTATTTGATATAGTTGAAAACAATGCAGATATTGCCGACAATGAATTTGTTATTAATGAATTTAATGAAAATGAAGAAGTTAATTTTGAAGACACATTTAATGAACCTGAAGATAAAATCTTCTTAGTCGTTAGCAAAATGCCCGAATTTCCGGGCGGAATAGTTGCTCTAAGACGCTGGATAGGAGATAACGTTAATTATCCTGCAGTAGCACGAGAAAACGGAATACAAGGAACTGTTTATCTTCGATTTGAAGTAACCAAAACCGGCTCGGTCGGTAAAGTTGAACTGCAAAAAGGAGTTGACGCCTTATTGGATGAAGAGGCAATTAACGTTGTTAAAAAATTGCCGAAATTTGCACCCGGCGAAAATAACGGAAGCAAGGTAAATGTTTGGTTCTCCCTGCCGGTTACATTCAGGTTAAATTAAATAATTTCGATAAATAAATATAACATTGAAAACAGCCGCTTTCCGGCTGTTTTTTTTAATAAGCAATGATAGAAAAAGAAATTCAAAAAAAAGAAACCGAATCGGCTGTAATTGTAGGTATTATAACACAAGAACAATCAGAAGAACAAGTGTTTGAATACCTTAACGAGCTTGAATTCTTAGCTTTAACGGCAGGTGCTGTTGTTAAGAAACAATTTGTTCAAAAAAGAAATAACCGAGATGCGAGAACCTTTGTCGGATCCGGAAAACTTATTGAAATTCAGGAGTATGTAAAAAATGAAAAAATTGATTCCGTTATATTTGACGATGAGTTAACTCCGTCACAATTAAGAAACATTGAAAAAGAACTAAATTGTAAAGTTCTTGACAGAACAAATTTAATACTCGACATATTTGCAAGCAGAGCACAAACCGCCCATGCCAAAACACAAGTTGAATTGGCTCAATATGAGTATTTATTGCCCAGATTAAGAGGAATGTGGACACATTTGGAAAGACAAAAAGGAGGTATCGGACTCAGAGGTCCCGGAGAAAAAGAAATAGAAACCGACCGTCGAATTGTTAGAGATAAAATTACACTCTTAAAAGAAAAACTAAAGAAAATTGATAAGCAAAAAGCCGAACAAAGAAAAAACAGAGGACAATTAGTACGCGTTGCATTGGTAGGTTATACAAATGTAGGCAAATCAACGCTTATGAATGTTTTAAGCAAATCGGATATTTTTGCCGAAGACAAATTATTTGCAACATTAGATACAACGGTCAGAAAGGTAATTATTGAAAACTTACCCTTTTTAATTGCCGATACCGTAGGCTTTATCAGAAAACTCCCGCATCATTTGGTTGAATCCTTTAAATCAACTCTTGATGAAGTCAGAGAAGCTGATATTTTAATTCACGTGGTAGATATTTCACATCCTAATTTTGAAGAACAAATTGACGTTGTTAATTCAACTTTGAATGAAATAGGTGCCGGAAACAAAAAAATGTTCACAGTATTTAATAAAATAGATAATTTCAGCTACATAAAAAAAGATGATGATGATTTAACACCGGTAAAAAAAGAAAATTATTCGTTGGAAGAAATTCAAAACATGTGGTTTGCAAAAGAAGAAAATGTGGTGTTTATTTCTGCAAAAAATAAAAGCAATTTGGATTATTTGAAACAAAAAATATATGATGACGTTGTGAAAATTCACAAAATCAGATATCCGTTTAATAATTTCTTATACTAATATTATCATTTGATATGAAACACCCGGGTAACCCGATTTTTTACACACAAAGGAGCATGACAAACAGAATACCGCAATTATGTTTAGTGCATACTTGAGGTGTTCCTGTCTGCGGGAAAAAACAAGTTATATAAATATAGTATATGCATTCAATTTGCAGATTATTAATTAATTATAAATTTTTAGACAGATGAAGTATCCCCTACCCTTTTTTATTCTGATTTTTTTTACGTTCAATTTGTCAGCTCAAAACAAATTCGACAACCAAATTAATATTATAAACGGAGATACCTTCTTAATAAGACGAAACATTATATCAGTAACCACACAAGATATAATGGGTACTCAGCAAAGCATAAAAAAAGAAGAAACAATATTCGGTGAATTAGTCGTAAAAGAATCGAAATCTGTTGATACATTTATTTACGAACTTTGTTTTAAAAAGAAAAAATCAAAAATAGTAAGTGAAGGTTTAAATTTTGAGTATAATACCGACAGTATAAACTCAGATGATATTCAGACAAAAGTATATCAAACGATAATAAATAAACCTGTTCAAATCAGGCAAACCCGTTTGGGAAACATTGTGTACACAGCGAATTTAGATTCGGTATTTCAATTTAATTATTTAACAGAGGCTGATGAAAATTTATTAATTCAAATCAGAAGCAGTGTTTTAGAAGAGATTAAGAAATTATTAACGGAATTTTTAATTCCTGCAAACAATAAACAAGTCGGCACTAAATGGGTTGAAACCGATACAATAACGATAGGAATTTATGATTATTTCAATCGGCGATACGATTATCTTTCAGACAATGATGGCATTAAACAAGTTTACAAACAGGCAGACATTACTACAAATCCGGAAAATACAGTTTACTTAGGCAGAGTATATATTCAATATTCCTTAAACGGAGAACAAATTGTAAAAAATTTGTACAGCAAGCAAACCGGTACTCTAAATGAATCTGTTATAACGGAATCTATTATCGGAAAGTCAGGGATGAAATATGCAGACAATACTGATGTAATCTATTCGTGGCCTTTGCAAATTGAAAATAAAATTATAACGCAGATTCAAAAAAAAGAATAAAAGATAAGACTTTGAAAATTCCAAAGTTTAAAAATGCACACATAAAACATCAAATTTTATTACAAACAGAAACCGATGAAAAACAAACTAAATTTATCATTACAAGAAATTTTCTTTTTCTTGATTTTAATAGCACTTTCAATTGCGTTTTATCATATCTTGGAACCCTTTTTAGGAGATACGTTTTTAGCTCTTATTTTAGTTATTTTATTTAAACGACCATTCAGATGGTTTAGAAAAAAATTTAAAGGAAACACACATAAAGCAGCAGCAATTACAACAACAATGATTGTTTTTGTTACTGTTATTCCTATTCTGTTTGTAGGTTTTATTGTAGCAAATGAATTGGGTGATAACTATACAAAGTTAAAAAATCAATGGCCCGCAATCAAAGCTGAATTAACCGAGGAAAAAATTAAAGATAAATTCTCGGAAATACCGTATTTGAATGAGTATGTTAAAACCATAAAATTTGAAGATGTTGAAAAGAAAATGGATGAGTTTATAAATACTTTAACCGATTGGATGGTTTCTTTTATCGAATCGACATTTACAGGCTTAACTTATACGATTATTCATGTTTTCATTCTTTTATTTTTGCTCTATTTCATGTTTGCTGACGGCGATAAATTGTTAGAGCGGCTTCAATACCTTCTGCCGTTAAAAGACGAAGACGAAAAAGAATTAATGAAAAATATTGAAAAAGTAACTGACGGAATTGTAATAAACTCATTTATGTTAGGCATAATTGAAGGAACATACGGCGGAATTCTTTTTGCAATCTTAGGGATTCCGTCACCGGTATTTTGGGGAATTATAATGGCCGGTTTATCAATTATTCCCTTAGTAGGAACAAACAGTGTTATGGTTCCGGCGGTTATTGTGCATTTTTTAATCGGAGATTATACAACAGCATTTATTTTATTGGGTGCCGGAACCGGAGTTATTTTAATTAACCAAAATATTATAAGACCTAAATTAGATGCCGACAGAAGCGGTATGCATACTGCAATTGCATTAATTGCAAGTTTGGGTGGTTTATTATGGTTAGGAATTATAGGCTTTCTTGCAGGTCCGCTGTTAACAGGTTTATTCATCGTCATATGGAACCAATACGGAATAAAGTATAAATCAAAATTAGATACTTTGAATCAAGATGAACAGAAAACTTTTTAATGCTCTTTTTATCTTACAAATGACATATTCGGATGTGCTTTTATTGAAAACCATCCGTTAGAAATCAATAATGTGACGTGAATAATTATTAGGTTTTCAAAGCCGGTATGCTTATGAGTTGTGAACCCGTTATTTATATTGAAGCAGAAGGATTCGGTATTCGTTTAGAAAATGATATTTTGTTTACAG
>DYOF01000121.1 GCA_020720665.1 Acetofilamentum sp.
CGAGTAAGTTTAAGTTAGGTCCGTTTATAATAGCTAATTTCATCTGTCTAAAAATTTATAATTCATTCATATTCCGAATGTTGAATTCGGCTTTTTTAAGACCCGGGTATTTAATAAATACTAAAGTTTTGTGGATTAGTATCCGTTTTCTATATTATCGTTTAATTTAAACCGAATATTTTCGAAAAAGTTAAATGTCCTTTTAATTAAACTGAAATAGAGGGTAATGTATAAGATAAATGTATATATCCAAATGATAATCAGGTTTATCCAAAATGTCGAATAATATTTTCCGTCAACGAATTTTTTTTTCGGGGCATAAAAATGCGAGATTATTACTTTCTCAGGATATTTATAAATCAAATCGGTTTGTTGATATAATCGATTGTTGAATTCAAAGATTTTTTTAAGTTCATTTTTGTTTGTAACAATTTCTTCAAGCGCTTCATTATGGTAGTTTCGCTTAGTTGTTATAAAGATTTGGTTTAAGGAATCCGTTTTTGTTTGGTTAAAAATATACTCTTCTTCTAAATTTTCCGCTAAGTTATATCGATTTATATAATATTGCTTGAGTTCGCCGATATATGTATTTAATTTTTTCAGAATTGTTTCATCGATATTTTCAAGGGTTAAATTGTGTATATCAAAACCAATTTTAACTTCTTTATTGGTTTTAATTTCAGATTCTAATTCATTTCTTATTAACTTAAAATTAGCTGATAATTCATTATATTTTTCCGGATTATCTTTATATCGTTCATAATTGCTTATTTTATTTTTTATGTCATTAATAATCAGGTCTTTTTTGAAGTTCGCTTCATGCTTAATTTTTTCCCATTTATATATTTTAGATTGATATTTATTATTTACAAATTGATTGACAGCCAAGGCTTCATAAGCCCAACGAGCCGTAATTATTTCACCAAACCATGGTACAACACCGGGTTTAGTGATTGAAGGGTTAAGTTTTTCATAACGAACAATAATTCCGCTTAAAATTATTTGAGGAATAATTAAAAAAGGTATAATAATGTATATTGTTACGGATGTTTTAAACCCGTCTGAGATGTTTAAGCCCATCATTACAGAAAATGCCCAGGTTGAAAATAAAATCAACCAATATTCGAGGTACATTCCTTTGATTTCGAGAATGTAATTCCCTATTAATGTGAATGATAATGCTTGGTATGCTGATATTACAAACAGAATAAATATTTTAGAATAAAGATAACCGGTTCTACTCAGGTTAAGAAACGATTCTCTTGTTCTTATTTTTCTGTCTTTTATTATTTCATCGGCGCTGATAGTCAGCCCCATAAACAAGGCAATAATTACTGCCATAAATATATATACCGGAATATTGTCGTTTTCACTGAAATTATATCCGTATTGATTTTCTACAGAAATATTCAGATATTTTATTATATGAGATAACAAAAATGCAAGAATCGGAGCTTCTAAGATATTGATTAAAAGGTATTGAGAATTTGCTAATTTTGATAGAATATCTCGTTTTACGAATATAGTAAATTGTTTAAATTTATTAGGAACTTTAAAGGGTATTTCCGGTAATTGTTTGGGCTCGTTCCTATGATTTTGATTTTCATCAATTATAATCGGTTGAGCAAAGTTATTTTTTGTTTCAATTGATTCTTCTTTGTCCTCTCTTTTTTTGAAATAAGTGTACCATTCTCTTGGATTAAATTTACGAGTTGATGTTAAACTTCCGTATTCATCTAATATTTGAGATTCAAGAATATCAAATATTTGTTCGGCATTAACATTTCCGCAAATTGAACATTCACTTTCACTCCAATCGGCTTGTTTTATTTTCGATTTAAAATAGACTAATGAGTCAACAGGGTCGCCGTTATAAACAATAAATCCGCCTTGGTCTAATATCATAAGGCGGTCAAACATTTTGAAAATATCAGAAGACGGCTGGTGTATTACTACAAAAATAAGTTTACCTTTTAGTGTAATTTCTTTTAAAAGGTCTAAAATGTTTTCAGAGTCTCTGGATGATAAACCTGATGTCGGTTCATCTAAAAATAAAACGGCAGGTTCTCTGATGAGTTCTAATGCTATGTTAAGTCTTTTTCGTTGCCCTCCGCTGATTTTTTTATTCAAGGGGCTTCCGACTTTCATATCTTTTATTTCATAAAGACCTAAATTTTTTAAGGTTTTGACAACTTTTTTTAAAATTTGGCTTTTTGAAAAACCTCCGAAACATAATTGAGCGTTATAGTATAAATTCTGAAAAACAGTCAGGTCTTCTATAAGTAAGTCATCTTGTGAAACATGACCGATAATACCTTCCAGTTCATCTCTATTTTCGTGTATGTCAAATCCGTTAATTAATACTTGGCCTGTTGTTGCCTTATAATTTCCGTTTAAAACATTTAATAAAGTTGATTTACCTGAACCGCTGGCACCCATAATGCCGACTAATTTTCCGTTTGATTCGTGAAAATCAATGCGATGAATTGCTTTTTTTCCGCTTTTAAATTTGTAAGTTAGGTTTATTGTTTCAAAGGTTAATTTTGTTTGTTCATTTTGCTCTTGAAATGCACTTACAATATCACTGAAATATATCGGATTTCGTTTTAAATCTCTGATTGCGGAACCGGCAGATAAAGCGTAAACATGATCTTTAAGAATTAATTGACCGTTTAAGTATAATTCTTTATCGCCGTAATATTCAAACAAATACATATTTGCTGAAATGCTGTGATAAACAATTAACGGGTCATTTAATGATTTTGATTTAAGGAATTTTACTTTTTTATTTTTCGGTTCTTCGTTATGTATTACTAATATATTCTCAATTTCAGGAATTTCATTTTTTGAATTTAAGACAAAACGCTCTAATCTGAGATATTCTTCAAACGGAATAAAAAACGTATCGGCAACTGTTTTTACAAATTCAACTTCTTGTACTGTAGCTTCACCTTCAGAGGTAATAAATTCTAATAATCTTATAACAACAATGATTTTTTGCTTCAGAGTTAACTCTTTATTTATCATTGTACATATTGTTAATACTCTTACCGAAGATGATGCAATTCGTTTATTAATTTTTTTATGAACTTTATTTTGATGGTCGTGGTAATAATTATCAAAATGAATTAAATATTCTTGTACAAGTTCTTTATTTAATTGTTGATTAAGGAAAAGTTTTACAAGCGGTCTGCGCGTATCCTCATTACTGTTCGGACGAGCAATAATTGCAAATAATTGCATCAAGGCTTTTAGAATATTTTCACTCATTTAATTTGTTTTTATTTGCTTCAGCACATCATTATTTTTTTAATCCGATAAGCAAGACGGCAAAACCGGAATTTGTATTTACTGCGTCGAGCTTAACTTCAACAAAACATTCAATAGTTGATTCAAATTGAATATCCCAAAAATTGGTTTTTTCATAATCGGAATTATTGAATAATTCGTTTCTGTTTATATCAAAAATTGTAAAAAGTAAATTTTGTTTTTCACCTCCGCAAGTTATTAATCTATAGGTATTTCCGCCATAAAAAACCGCATTAAATTCAGCGGTTTGTTCTCCGGTTATTAAGCTGATATATTGCTGACCGTCAGATAAATATTCTTCTGTTAAATGTTTTTCACATTCGGTCATTACAGAATCAAGTTGTGCCCAAATTGTTGTTCTTGATGTTACAAAAAGAATTAATAATAATACAGATATTTTGACTACGGATTTCATTAATTTAATCTCTATTTAATGATAAAATTTCTTAATTGCACTGTTTTTTCCGAAATTTCATTTAATATTTGCTCATTAATTAAAATTTCGGTTTCACTTATAATTATTGTTTTTTTCTCATTGGGAATTACAATTTTTTTATCGTAAGTATAGTTAATTTCAATTCGTTCAAATGATTGTTGTAAATCATATAATTTATTAAGTATTTCTTCTGAAACAGTGCTTTCTAATTTGAATTGAGATAACATTGAAATTAAGTTTTTCAGTGCATATTTTTGTTCACCTATTCGGCTGATTAAGAGCTGGTTTTTATTTTCTTCGGCAATTTTAATCATTAGGTATAAACCTTCTGTCCAGCCGCCTGAGACTATTAAAATTGCTGTTTCTTCTCGGTTGTTGTCTGAAAGATATAAATCGGCTTCTCTGTATGCTTCGGTAAAAATTTTGTTTAAGGAGTCGGTGTTTTCAATATTTTTTTCAAGGTGTTCCATTATTTTGTCCGTAAATGCATTCATTATTTGCAAATCGGATGATAATTCTTTAACGGCTTTAATATATTGCGTTGTTGAAGAATATTGTTCAAAAATATTGCAATATGCCAAATCGGCCATAAATACTCCTAAATTTAGTGCTTTTTTTTCGGTTGTTATATAGTTGTTTTTGTTTAATACAGGGTTTAAGTAATCTTCATTATAGTCGGCAGAAATTTTTTTAATTAATTCAGATACATGAAAGGGTGAGGGTACACTAAAAATTCTGTTTTTAAACTTAAATGCTTTACCGGTTAAATCGGGTTTATCATTGTCTTGGTTAACTTCATCATCAGAATTTTCTCCGTTGCATGAGATATACAAAAGACCGGCAGATAATGTTAATCCTAAAAGGATTTTGAAAAGCAAATTTCTTTTCATCAGTTTGAAAAATTGTAATTAATTAATATTCTGCAAATTGAATGCATATACTTATTTATTAAACTTGTTTTTTCCCGCAGATAGGAACCCTTTATAAATCTGCATTAATGAATATCTTCTGTTTGTCATACTCTTGTGTGTAAAAAATCGTTTTCCACGGATGTTTCATGTGTTTTTAAAAGGATAATTTAATGTAATCCAAATTTTACATTCAAAAAATACGCCAAATAAAATATAAAGATAGAAAATTAGTTTTTTCAACAAACATAATTTTATCAAAATTTATTTTACGGAATCTTTTTTTTCGTTCAGTTCTGAAATTTGTTCCGTTAAATTTTCCCAGAGAAACATTTTATTATTCAATTCATTTTTTGCATTTTCAAATTTATTATAAAATTCGTGGTCGGAAATAATTTTTCCGCTTTGCAATACTTGTTCAGATTCAGAAATATAGCTTTCTAATTTTTCAATTTCCGATTCTGTTGATTGGAGTTCTTTTGTTAATTTTCGGATGTCTTTGTCAATTTCTTTACGTTGAAGGAAAATTGCTTTATTTTCAGAAATCGTATTTTCTTTAACAAAATTGTCATCAGATTTTTCTTTCTTTTCAATAAGTTTAAGATTTTCTAATCGTTTTTTCTGCATAAATTGCATGATGTTCCCGTCGTGTTTATTTATTGTTTGATTTGTAAATTCATAAATTTCATCAACCAATCCGTCTAAAAAATTTCTATCGTGAGAAACAACCAGTAAGGTTCCGTTAAATTGTTGTAATGCTTTTTTTAAAACATCTTTTGATTTCATGTCCAGATGATTTGTCGGTTCATCTAAAATCAATAAATTATATGGTTCGAGCATTAATTTTGCAAGTGCTAATCTGCTTCTTTCACCGCCGGATAAGACACTGACTTTTTTGTCAATTTCTTCACCTTTGAATAAGAAATTTCCAAGAATGTCTCTGATTTTTAGGCGAACATCACCAACAGCAATTTCATCAAGAATTTCATATACAGTTTTATTATTATCTAATTCTTTTTCCTGATTTTGAGCATAATAGCCTATTTTTACCAAATGTCCTAATTTTACTTTTCCGGTATAGGGTATTTCTCCTGTAATAATTCTGATTAAAGTGGTTTTTCCTTCACCGTTTTTGCCTACAAAGGCAATTTTCTTACCTCTTTCAATCGTTAACCAAATATCTCTCAGAATAATTTTTTCGGTAAATTTTTTTGTCATATTTTCAATATCAACGACAATATCACCGGAGCGGGGGGCTTCAGGAAATCGAAACCCTAAATCAGAATTATCAGTTTCATCAATTTCGATTTGTTCAAATTTTTCTAATTGTTTAATTCGAGATTGAACTTGAACTGCTTTACTCGCTTTATATCTGAATCGTTCAATAAATTTTTCTGTATCCTCAATAAATTTTTGCTGATTAAGATAAGTTGCCGTTTGTTGCTCAATGCGTTCTTTTCTGAGTTGTTCAAACCGGGAGTAGGATGTTTTGTAATCATATATTTTTCCGTTAGCTATTTCAATTGTTTGTTTGGTTATGTTATCTAAAAAAGTACGATCATGTGAAATCATCAGTAAAGCACCTTCATAAGTAATCAAGTATTGTTCAAGCCATTCAATAGATTCAATATCAAGATGATTAGTCGGTTCATCTAAAAGTAATACATCGGGTTTACGAAGTAAAATTTTAGCTAATTCGATACGCATTCGCCAGCCGCCGCTGAATTCGGTTACATTTCGTTCGAAATCAGATTGAGAGAAGCCGAGACCTTTCAAAGTTTTTTCAGTATCGGCAAGAAATGTATTTCCTCCGTTAAGGATTAAAAAGTGGTTTAACTGATCAATTCTTTCAATTATTTTTAAATATTCCTCAGAGTGATAATCGGTTCTTTCAGATAATGAAAGAGAAAGTAATTCAATTTCATTTTGTGTATCAATGATGGAATTAAATGCGGTTAAGGCTTCATTTATTACAGTTTTGCCAATCGGATAAACCATTTGTTGAGGCAAATATCCCAAACTTGTACCGGAAGGGATTGACAGAGTGCCGCTGTCAGCTTCCTGAAATCCGTATAAAATTTTGAGCAAAGTTGATTTTCCGGCTCCGTTTTTCCCTGTTAAACCAATTCTTGCTTTTTTATTAATTACAAACGAAATATCTTTAAACAGAAAAATTCCTCCGAATGCAACAGAAATATTATTTATTGAAATCATAAATTTTCTTAGATTGCTTGCAAAGATAAAAAAAGAAGGTTTTTATAAAAATAAGTCATTAATTATTCCTGATTTTAAATTTTAACTAAAAAATCGGTCATTTTCTCTTTGCATTATTTTATTAAATTTGTGCGGAACAGGTTTATTTATATTTAATT
>DYOF01000122.1 GCA_020720665.1 Acetofilamentum sp.
TTATAATAATGATATTAAATTGAGAGATGAAGCATTTTTTTGCAGGGCAGGTATTAATATTGCTTCCGTTTTAAGCGACGGAAATATTACCGGTTGCTCAAATAACGATAAAAGTTTTTATACCGGAAATATTATAACAGACGATTTTACACACGTCCGGGAATATAAATTTGATGAATTCAGAACAAAAACTTGGTTAAAAAACACAGAGAGTAACAAATGTGAACATATCAAACAATGTAAAGGAAGTTCAATACATCTTTGGAATTTAGGAGATGAAAAGCCTAAATTTTGCTATGTTAAAGATATCGGTTAATTAATATTTTAAAATATCCAATACTTTTCCGGTTGATGCATTCGGATATGCAATTTGCAAAAACCTTGATAAAGTGGGAGCAACATCCGTCATGGAAACTTTTTCGTAACTTTCGCCGGATTTTATTTTCCAGCCGAAAAAAATTAAAGGTACCTGAGTATAATTTCTATATCCTGAACCATATTCAGAATCGCTGCCGGGTGTGAAACCGGGTTCTAAAATAAGTGAGATATCGCCGGAACGTTTTTTATGATAGCTGTTTTGGGCTTTCATCAGATTACCGACAGTATAATTTCGACTTTCCAAATCGACCGAGCCCACACTATTGGCAACACCGGTATATGAAACCATAAATTCGGCTATTTTTTGTTGAATTTCTGCTAAATTTAATTTTGCATCGGTTATATGATTTCTGTTCAAATAAATATAAGAACCGTCAAAATATTCTATAAGTTTATCATCTTTATAAACAGCTCTCAGATAACTGTTTAATAAAGTTTCGGCATTTTTATCTTTAAAATATCCGCCCGGCATATTAATATTTTTCAACAATTTTGGAGAATCAGCCGAGCCTCTGTCGGATGTTAAAACAATTACCGTGTTTTCTATACCCACAAAATCGTCAATAAAATTAATAAAATGCTGTAAATCTGCATCTAAGCGTATATATGTATCGGCTATTTCAACCGAACGAATACTGAATAATTTTGTAATATTTGAACTTGCGGTAAAACTAATATTCAAGTAATCGCAATATGCATCTTTACCTAAATTTTCATTAACGATTGCAGACACGGCAAAATCTTTGGTATAGGTGTTCCCGAAAGGTGTATAAGTTAAAATATTATAGCCGCCTGCTTCTTGTTTTAAAAGTTGCAAATTATACGGGAACGTATTATAGCCTCCTACAAAACCTATTTCAAACGAATTATCATCGCCTAAACATTTATCGTATTTATCGGAAGTTAAATAGGTTAACCATTCCTTGTTTAAGTAAATATCAGGAAATTTTTTCCCATTAAACCGACTTACCCACGAAGGTAATTCTGAAAAATAATAAGATGACGAAATCCACTCAGCATTTTTTGAATTTAGCCAATATGCTGCATTTCCGAGATGGCTTGCCGGTAAAACCGCAGCATAATCCTTCATTGAAATACTGATTACTTTGGATTGTTTAAAATTTGACAATCGTAATTCATCTGAAAAAGAAGAACATAACATGGATGCCGGCGAAAAATTGTCTGAGTTTTGGTTTGTTCCAATGGCTTTAACCGAGTTATCGGATATGCAATATTCAATTTTATTATTCAATCGATTATACCAATAATCGCTGACTATTCCGTGTTGAGACGGATTTGAACCGGTTACAAACGTAGCGTATCCGCAGGATGATTTTGTAAATAAATAATCGTATTCTGCATTTTTAAAATACATTCCGTTTTGAACCAATCGTTTAAATCCTCCGTCAGTAAATTTGTCCCAATATTTATACAAGTAATCATACCTCATTCCTTCAACAAAAATACTGACAATCAGTTTTGGTTTTTCTGAGGGTGTTTTATTCTGAGAAACCGATTCAGAAAAAAAAAGGATACTTATACTTATTAAAATAATAATACGATTCATCGTTTAAACAATAAATTTAGTTAAAAATATCGGCAAAAATTAAATTTCACCGGCTTAAAAAAAGCTTTGATTTAATTTTCACAAAATAACCCGAAAATCTTTCGTAATTTTCGGGTTAAAATTTATATATAAAACCTCTCCGAAATCCTCCGGAGCAAGTTATTTGCAAAACTTCGGGATATTTCAATCCTTATTATCAGCTAATTACGATACTCGATGGTGGCAACTAATTGCCTTTTGACTTTAAAAAGTAGGTTCAAAAATATAATCTAATTAATTTCATCGCTTAAAACCGGGTCAACAACAATTCTTCCGCAGTGTTCACAAACAATAATTTTTTTTCTTGTAGCAATATCCAATTGTCTTTGCGAAGGAATTTTATTGTGGCACCCGCCGCATGCACCTCTGTCTATTGATACAATAGCCAAACCGTTTCTGACATTCCCTCTGATTCGTGTATATGCTTTTAATAACCTTTCTTCTATATTTAATTTTAAGGATTCAGATTCTTTTGCCAATTGCTCTTCCTGAATTTTTGTTTCTCCGATAATTTCATCTAATTCAGATTTTTTTTCTTTTAATTCTGCTTTTTTATCTTTAATGAGTTCCTTTACTTCTTTGAAACGTTCTTTTTCAAGTTTAAATTTTTCCTTGTATTCTTTAATTCTTTTATCACTTAACTCAATTTCGAGTTTTTGAAATTCAATTTCTTTGTTTAAAGAATCAAATTCGCGGTTATTTTTAACCGTCATTTGTTGATTTTCAAATTTTTTAATTTTTTCTTCCGATTCTGTAATTTTATTTTTTCGGTCGCTTATCGCATGTTCGAGCTTATCCACTTCTTCTTTTATATTATTGGTTCTTGTTTCAAGCCCTATAATTTCGTCTTCTAAATCTTTGACTTGTAGCGGAAGTTCTCCTCTTAAAGTTTGAATTTCGTCAATTTTTGAATCGTTTATTTGTAATTTAAACAACAATTTCAATTTTTGTTCTTCAGTTTGCTTAATAATCTCAGCCATTTTCTATATATAATTAATAGGGTTTGTATTTATTTCTGATAAAAAACATGCAAAGTTATTAAATTTTTTAATAAGCACGTCAAAAATTAATTCTTTTGTAAATTGTTCTGTTTCATAATGCCCGGCATCGGCAATAATTATTTTACCGTCGGCATCAAAATACTCGTGATACTTAAAATCTGAACTGATAAAAATATCGGCTTTTTGTTTTATTGCGTCTTGCAGAAGAAAGCTTCCGCTGCCGCCGCACAAAGCAACTTTTATAATTTTCTTATCCGGAAATTTGGTGTGTTTTATGACTCTTGTTTGTAAAATTTCTTTAAGATTTTTAATAAACTGAACGGCATTTGCGGGTTCTTCAATTTCACCTATTATTCCTGCTCCCGTTTTATCAAAATAATTTTCTAATGTATATAAATCGTAGGCAACTTCTTCATAAGGATGTGCTTTCAGTAAAGCTGAAATTATTTGATTTTCAGAATATTTCGGATATACCGTTTCAATTCTGATTTCATTTTCTGTATGTATTTTATTTATTTCACCGACAAACGGATTTGCAAGTTCACCGGCTTTAAACGTTCCTTCTCCTGATGTATTAAAACTGCATTTATCATAATTACCTATATTTCCGGCTCCGGCTTCAAACAAAGCTGTTCGTAGCTTTTCGGCATGAACCGCCGGTACAAATGTAACCAATTTACGAAGTTCATTTTTAAGAGGTTTTAAAATTTTACAGTTTTTTAAATTCAACTTTTTACACAATATTGAATTTACTCCGTTATGAATATTGTCAAGATTTGTATGAACGGCATAAATAGCTATATCATGTTTTATTGCTTTTATTATTGTGCGTTCGATATAATTTTTTCCGGTAATTGATTTTAATGCTTTGAAAATTATCGGGTGGTGAGAAATAATTAAATTAGCTCCTTTTTGAACGGCTTCCTCAACAACTTCCTCGATGGTGTCAAGAGTTATTAACACAGCTTTTAATTCAGCTTCTTTATTTCCGGTTATGAATCCTGCATTATCATATGATTCTTGCAATGATAGCGGAGCTATTGATTCTATATAGTCTGTAATCTCTTTTATTAACATATTTTTTATAATGGTTTTACACTTACCGGTTTTGGATTAAGTCTTCATATTTTGGAATATCTTTTATAAAATCATAAGTATTATCCGCATAATTCGGTTTGCAACAATAATGGCTCAATCCGTTTGTAACAATTAAATATTCTGCTTTAAATTTCATGTTATAACGCGCGATTTGGTCGAATGTATTTTGCGAAATACTTATTTCGGGGGCTTTACATTCAACAATTACACCGGCATTTCCCTGCTTGTTAAATAATACTATATCCGTTCGTTTGTTTAAACCGAATATTTTTATTTGTTTTTCAATTCCTATTAATCCTTTCGGATAGTTTTTTTTATCAATTAAATAATTTACAAATTGTTGTCTTACATATTCTTCAGGCGTAAGTAAAATAAATTTTTTTCGGATATTGTCAAAAACTAAGTTTCCTTTATCTGTTTTTTTTATTTTCAGCGAATAATCAGGCAAGTTTAATTTCGGATACATTTTACAAATATAATTTTTTCATATGAACGTGAGGCAAAAATATTATTCATATACTAAAAAAGAGGCATAATTAACAACTTTATCCGACTTACTGACTTCTCCGGAATTACCGTAACGCAGCAATTTTATTTTATAATTATCGGATACATACTTTGAATATTCGCATAATACGGCAACTGGTCCGTAACCGCACATTGAAATATGATTGTTTTTTACAGTTTTAAACAGTTCTTCGCATTCAAATTTTAAAATATTATTTATTACTTTTTCGTCTTGTATTTTTCCGTATTGAGGTTCTATAAAGTGTGAAAAATCGGTAGATGCAATTAAACATATTTTACGTTTGATTTTTTTTGCCGCAAAATAAATTCGCGACGCAATTAATTGGGCTGTTTCATAATTTTGAACTGACATGGTAATCGGAAGAATATAAAATTTATAGCTCAGAAAATGTTGCAAAAACGGCACCATAATTTCTCCGGAATGTTCATATTGGTGAGCTTCTTTTGACGAACTGAATTTAAGTAAACCTGATAATTCGGAATCAATTTCAACAGTTCCGAAAGGTGTTTCCCAAAACGTATTAATATCAGTTGAAATTTCTGCACCAAAACCGGTATGATTCGGATTAACAATTATAAATGTATCAAATTTTTGAAGGCTTTGTTTTAGTATTTCAAAAAAATGAATCGCTTGATATCCTGAATACATATAAGCGGCATGAGGAACAATACCTCCTATTATTTTATTTTCGGAGAGTCGGGAATTTATTTGTTTATTCTCAGAATTTTGAATTAAATTTAACAGTTTAATTATCTCATCTGATTCTGCAGGGTAAAATTTTCCTGCAACTGCCGGTTTTCTTATTGACATATTTTTTAATTTACAATCGGAATTTTTAAGTTACATTTATCACATTTAGAATTTGTTATACCGATAAGGCGGCTCATATATCGATTTCGGATAATTAACAATTCACCGCAATTCGGACAATAGGTGTTGTTACCTTCGGTATTAATCATATTACCGATATATACATAATTCAAAAACTGTTCGGCAATATGAAATAAGTTCATCATCGTATCGTGAGGTGTTTCATTACGCTTCATTTTATAATTCGGAAAATATCTTGATAAATGCAAAACCGTGTTTTTTCCGGAAATATTTATTATTTCATTTAATAATTCTTTGAAAATTTCCGGATTATCATTTAAACCGGGAATTATTAAATTTGTTAATTCGAGATGTTTCCCTGCTGAATGAATTTGACGAATTGTGTTTAAAACCGGTTTAAGGCTTGATTTTGTTTGCTTTCTGTAAAATTCGTCCGTAAAAGCTTTAATATCAATGTTAAAAGCATCAATATACGGAATTAAATCTGAAAGAGGTTTTTCATTTATATATCCGTTGCTTACAACCACATTTTTCAATTTTTTTTTTTTAATTTTCACTGCAATTTCATACATAAATTCATACCATACCGCAGGTTCGTTATAAGTATAAGCAACACCGATATTATTTCTGTGTTTTTCCGCTTCTGAAACAATCAATTCAGGTCTGATAATTTTCGCATTATCAAATTCTGAAACACTTATTTGGGAGATACTGCTGTTTTGACAAAATTTACATTTTAAATTACAGCCGATACTGCCGACAGAAAGAATATTTTTTCCGGGATAAAAATGATAAAGAGGTTTTTTCTCAACGGGATCGAGGTGTATTGCGGATACCTTACAATAATTATCAGAATATAAAATACCCTTACGGTTAGTTCTTACTTTACAAATACCTGATTTTCCGTCAGGAATTTCACAATTATGAGGACATAAACCGCATATAACGTCAGTTTCCGATTTCTTCTGATAATATTGAGCTTCTTTAAGCATAACTTTCAATATACAAAAAAATATTGAGTTTTAGAAGCATTTTAAAACAGAACAGCAAAATTATTTAAGATATTCTTTAATGTTTATGTTTTTAGGAATAAAACGTGAAATGTCTCCGTTGTGTTTTAATATTTCTCTTAAAACAGTAGAACTTATGGGAGTATGTTCTGCTTCTGTTAACAAGAAAACTGTTTCAATATTCGCATCCATAAACCGATTCATTTGAGCAACGGCACGCTCGTATTCAAAATCGGATGCTGTTCGCAAGCCTCTTAAAATGAAATTAATATCATGTGATTTACAAAAATCAACGGTCAGTATGCTATATAATTCGACTTTAACGTTTAAATAATTTTCAAAAACTTTTTCAATAATTTCTTTTCTGATTTCAACTGAAAAAAATCCGTTTTTGGTGGTATTATAACCGATACCTATTATTATTTCATCAAATAATTTTAAAGCTCTTTTAACAAGCGATTCGTGGCCTATGGTAAACGGGTCGAAAGACCCCGGAAAAATGGCTCGTTTCATGTGTCTAA
>DYOF01000220.1 GCA_020720665.1 Acetofilamentum sp.
AAAAAAATTCAAATAATTAATGAAAATAGGACGTAAAAAGTTGTAGAATGTTACAAGGATAAGAAATTAGGGCTAAAAGGAAAAATATTTTTTTAAAATGTTGATAATTTATTAAAATGTATTAAATTTGCCGTCCAAACTTAGTACAATTAAGTTTTATAAGCGAAAGTAGCTCAGGGGTAGAGCATCACCTTGCCAAGGTGAGGGTCGCGGGTCCGAATCCCGTTTTTCGCTCTAAACCACGCTCGAGTGGTGAAATGGTAGACACGAAGGACTTAAAATCCTTTGGGCAGAAATGCCTGTGCGGGTTCAAGTCCCGCCTCGAGTACATCAAACCCTGTTAATCTATTGATTGACAGGGTTTTTTGTTGATGTGTAAAATGTAGATTTTGTTTTGTGATGCCTCTACACGATACACAATTTTTACTACAAACCTTATATTTTCATGGTTGTAGGTCGGTTTTTTGGGATATTTAAACGGAAATAAGGGTAAGGTTTCTACCAATTCCGTTACTGTATTATAAACCATAACGGCGTTTTGTGGACTTTGAGCGTATGTAGTCGGTTATATCCTCAAAGTCTGTAACGGCTCTATTGTACCAATTTATTTGCATCGGTAAAACGTTTTTTACTTGGTCGTGTGGATATAATACTGCCGTTCCGTTGTCAATTTCCGCATTGATTTGGTCTAATTCTTTGATAAAATCTTTGTCGGTTATGGGGTTGCCTTTTAGGTCGTAACAGATGATATTTTCTTTGTCCAATAGTTCGTTAATCTTTTGTAATACGTTCGTATTTTCGGTATTTAAAATACGTTGTACTAAACTGATTTTTAGTGTTTCTGTACTCATTGTGTTAATGTGTTTATTTAAATCCTATTTTGGTACGTTCTTTTTGTTCTTTGTCTTGTTGGTCTTTTTGCAATAAATAGTTTAACGCTTGATGTATATCATTAAATTTTAGTTGCATTTCATTTTTAATTTGGGTTATTTTATCTTTTATCTCTTTGTAATCTGATAAATATTTTCGCATTATTACAAAGGCGCGTATAATACTTATATTTACTTCAACAGTCGTATCACTATTTAACACACTTGAAAGCATGGATACACCTTGTTCAGTAAAGGCATAAGGATTGTATTTACTGTGTTGTCCTCTGCCTTTTTTTAAGGTCGCAAATTGCGTCCTTAAAGAGTTATATTCCTCTTTTGTGAGTTCAAACATAAAATCATTCGGAAAACGTTTAGGAACTGTCATTCCGAACGAAGTGAGAAATCTCGAACATATAATTCTACCCTTTTAAAATTTAGT
>DYOF01000123.1 GCA_020720665.1 Acetofilamentum sp.
TAATTTTTTAATAAAGGTAATTTATATCGTCTGATTTTATCAAACTGATACAATGCATTTGCAACAGCACCGGCTGTAGGTACTAACCCAATTTCTCCGATACCTTTTGCACCATAAGGACCGACAGGATCTTTAACCTCTACTCCTTTTACAATAATTTCGGGTGTTTCGTGTGCCCTTAAAATACCAAGTTTACGCATTCTGTCGTGAACCAAATAACCGTCTTTCATTGGTAAATCTTCGGTCAGAGCATAGCCCAAGCCCATATGTACTCCTCCTTCAATTTGACCTTCAAACAACATCGGGTTCATAATTTTTCCGGCATCGTGTGCAGCAATCATTTTTTCAATATCTCCATTTTCATTTAAAACACACAGTTGAGCAGCATAACCGTATGAATAGTGTATCACCGGGTCAGGGTTATCAGTTCCGGGTTTTGATGTCCAATCGCATATAAATTGACCGCGATATTGTTTTCCGCTCAGTTCGTTTAAGGAAGAGCTTTTTAAATCTTCTTTTAAAGCTTTTGCAGCATTAATAACGGCTAAACCCACTAATGCCGTTCCGCGTGACGAGGTTGTCATTCCTGTTTTGATTCCGGCTTGCGTGTCAACAATCACTTCAATAATTTCGGGTGAAATACCTGTTTCTTCACATAAGGTTTGTAAAGCCATGTTGTGAACTCCCTGCCCCATTTCTGTCCATCCGTGTTGCAAACGTATCTTTTTTTCGGAAATAATTTCAATTATTACTTTTGATTCGTCAATCATTCCGTTTCCGACTCCGGAATTTTTAATGGCACAAGCTAATCCGGCATATTTTGCATTATAAAAATCTTCCTTAAGGGCTTCTAAAGATTGTCGAATACCTACACCTCTGACTTTTTGCCCGGTTGATGTTTTCAAACCGTCAATTAAAGCATTGTCCCAACGAAATTGCCAGCGGTCAAAACCGGCTTGTTCGCAAATATCATCAATACAACTTTCTAAAGCAAATGCCACTTGATTGGCACCAAAACCTCGCATGGCTCCGCAAGGGATGTTATTTGTATAAACTGTTTTTGCTTCAATATCAACTTCGGGCACATAATATCCACCGGTTGCATGCCCGGCAACACGTTCCAATACTTTTGTTCCGACAGAAGCATAAGCACCTGTATCACCGACAGCTCTTAATTTAATTGCCGTTAATTTACCTTTTTCATCTGCCCCGAGTTCCATATCCATAAAAACCGGATGTCGTTTCGGATGCAATCGGATAGACTCTTCCCTGCTTAGTGTTAATTTAACCGGTTTTTTAGTCAGAAATGAAAATAAAGCGGTGTGTCCTTGTATGCTCAAATCTTCTTTTCCTCCGAATCCGCCGCCGTTCGGAACTAAAATTACTCTAATTTTTTCTTCCGGCAGATTTAAAATTTCTGCAATTTGCCTTTGATCTTCATAAACGCCCTGAGATTGACTGAACAGTTCTATTCCTCCTTCGTTTCCGGGTCGGGCAAGTGCGGCTTCTTTTTCTAAAAAAGCATGTTCAATTCGTTGAGTTTCGTATTTTCCTTTTGAAGTATATTTTGATTGTTTTAAAGCGGTTTCTGCATTACCGATAGTAAATTGTGTTGTATTAAAATTATTCGGTTTATCAGGATGCACACGTTCACCGTTAATTGCTTGAAAAACATCTGTTTCGGGTTTTAAAACTTGATATTCAACTTTAATTAAGCCTACGGCTTTTCGAGCAATTTCATCAGATTCAGCAACAACACCGGCAATAACATCACCGATAAAGTGTGTTATTTCGCCCTCGGCAATCATTACAGACCAATCTCTGTATATCAATCCAATAATTTGTTGTCCGGGAATATCTTTTGCTGTTATTATTCGATGAACACCCTCTAAATTTTGAGCCGCGGTGCAGTCAATTTTTAAAACTTTTGCTTTCGGATAATCACTGAATTTAAGAGCTCCGTACAGCATTCCTTCAACCGCCATATCATCAACAAATTTACGTTCTCCGACAGCAGTTTCATAAGCCTCATATTTCGGTTGAGATTCTCCAATTTTACCGGTTGTTTTTCGAAGACTCAGTTTTTCACCTTTAATAATTGCTTTGGCAGCCGTTTCAATACCTTTTTCAATTTTTTTATATCCTGTACACCTGCAAAGATGGGGTTTTATTGCAGTTCTGATTTCATTAATAGTCGGTTCGGGGTTTTCTTGCAAAAGTACTTTAGTACGACTGATAAAACCCGGTGTACAAAAACCGCATTGGACACCACCTTCATTAACCAAAGCTTTTGCAATTGTATCTTTCACATAATCAGGAAAACCCTCAGGAGTATAAACTTCGGCATCCTGCATTTTACTCATTTTAGTTATACAAGATAAAACTGCTTTTCCGTTCATTTCAACTGTACAGGCACCACATGCCGCTTGTCCGGAACATCCGTCTTTTACAGCAGTTAATCCTTTATCATTTCTTAAATAATCAAGTAAAGTTTTGTTACCTTCACCGTTATATTCAACTTGTTCGTTATTTAATTTGAATCTTATCATAAAACATACGGATTAATTCGCAAACCGGCAAATTTATTCAATTTAAGATTTTCATTTTAAAATATTGAAAATTTAATTCACCAAATGATTTAATAAATTAATATCAGGTTCAACAGCTTTGGGCATGTTAATAATATTTTGCACTGATTTCAAATCTTTTAATCCGCTTCCCGTCAATAAAACGACATTATGTGATGAATCTGAAAGCATATTATTATTTCCGTAATGTATCATACCTGCAAATGCAGCAGCAGCAGCAGGTTCTGCAAATAAGCCTGTATTTTTTGATAATTCATCAGATGCATTAATAATATCATTATCTGATACAGTTAGATATTCACCATTATATTTTTTCAGAAATTGCTTTGCCATATAAAAATTACGAGGAATATCAACAGAAATTGAATCGGCAATTGTATGACTCGGTTTTAAATTAAATTCATCATTTGTCATATTTCGTACAATATTATCACTGCCTTCTGATTGTACAGCGACAATTACGGGCATTTTATCAATAATACCCAATTCTAATAAATCCTCAAAGCCTTTATAAACACCTGAAATAATTACACCGTCCCCTACCGGCACAAATATTCTGTCAGGAACAATTTGATTCAATTGATTATAAATTTCAAAGGATACCGTTTTCTTCCCTTCAACAGTTAAGGGATTAAAAGCTGTATTTCTGTTATACCAACCGTACTTTTCAGTTGCGGCAATACTCAAATCAAATGCATCATCATACGTTCCTTTTACAGGAACTATTTTTGCTCCGTACATCAATATTTGCGTTAACTTTGCCAACGGAGCAGCTTCAGGAATCATAATAATCGCTTTTTGACCTTGTGATGCACAAATTCCTGCCAAAGATGAGCCGGCATTACCGGTTGAAGCCGCAACAATAGTGTTTATTCCGTTTTCTTTGGCATATGCCGATACCAAATATGATGCTCGGTCTTTAAAAGAATAGGTAGGGTTTTGTGAATCATCTTTTAAGTATAAATGAAATGCTAATTTTTTACCGTTTAATTCAGTTTGCTTATAAAAGGGTGTATTCCCGACTTTTAGTTTCGGAAAATTTACAGAATCAAAAACCGGCAGTAAATCAATGTAATTATCTTCTTTCAGGTGTTCAAAAAGTAAATTTGACTTAGCGAAACTTTTTAAATTAAAATAATCGTAAATAACTTTTAAAACTCCCTTCGGGGGCAATTTATCCGAATTATTTTCTGCACATTTCGAACATAAATACCTAACACCGTCAGGCTCATATTCAGTTCCGCAATCCGTACAACGGTATATAAATTTATCTTGAATCATACAATTATTTTTAATGAACAAAAGTATTATTTTAATTGAAAATCGTTTTCAGAATTTTGAAAATTACAAAAATTCTATAATTATATGTTTTAAACTAAAACTTTATTCAGAAATCATTAATTTTGCATATTAAATAAATAAATCATTTTGAAAAAAATTATTGTCGGTTTATCAGGCGGTGTAGATTCGAGTGTTGCAGCTTTTATATTAAAAGAACAAGGTTATGATGTTCATGCCGTATATATGATTAATTGGCACGATACCGAAGGTGTTATTGAAGGCAGTTGTCCGGGTGACGACGATGTATTAGTTGCAGAATTGGTAGCACGAAAATTAAATATTCCGTTTCAAATTGTCGATTTCAGTGAAATTTATGCCAAACGTGTAGTTGATTATATGTTTTCTGAATACGAAAAAGGCAGAACCCCAAACCCTGATGTATTGTGCAACAGAGAAATTAAATTTGATGTCTTTTTAAATAAAGCCCTCGAGCTGGGGGCAGAAATGGTTGCAACAGGTCATTATTGCAGAAAGGAAGTCATTGAAATCAAGAGTAAAAAAATTCAACGTTTATTAGCCGGAAAAGATAATAATAAAGACCAAAGTTATTTTTTATGTCAATTATCTCAACAACAACTTGAAAAATCATTATTTCCGATAGGCGAACTTCAAAAAAGTGAAGTGAGAGCAATTGCCGATAAATTAGGTCTTGCAAGTGCACATAAAAAAGATTCGCAAGGAATTTGTTTTGTAGGAAAAGTAGATTTACCGACTTTTTTACAACAAAAATTGTCATCAAAAGAAGGACAAATACTATTAATTCCTGAAAATTATCCTGAATTCAATAAAACAAACAATATTGAAAAACTTTCTTTTATTGAACAGCTTAAAATTATGTCTGAACCTTATAATTATACTATTGAAGACGGAAAGGTTATCGGCAAACACCATGGTGCTCATTTTTACACAATCGGGCAACGTAAAGGTCTGGGAATAGGCGGGTTAAAAGAACCTCCGTTTGTTCTGGCTATTGATGTCGAGAAAAATATTGTTTATATCGGTTCCGGAAAACAACATCCCGGTTTATTTCGAAAAGCTTTATTTATCAGAAAAGAAGAAATTCATTGGGTTCGCCCGGATTTAGCAATAAAAAATTTTGATTCATTAAAAATCACTGCTCGTATTCGATATCGTCAAACACTTCAAGAAGCTGAAATTTTTATGCAGGAAGAAGGTGCATACATCGTTTTTAAGGAAGCCCAAAGGGGTATTACTTCCGGCCAATTTGCTGCATTTTATATTGATGATGAATTATTCGGCTCCGGTGTTATTTCATAAAGAAAGCCGTTAAAAACGGCTCACTTCTTAAAAATGCGAAAAATAAAATCAGTTTATTAATCATATTCAGCTAAAAAGCGTTCGGCATCTAAAGCTGCCATGCAACCTGAACCGGCAGCCGTAACTGCTTGTCTGTATTGAGAGTCTTGAATATCACCGGCAGCAAAAACACCGGGCACATTCGTTTTTGACGTTCCGGGAATGGTTTTAATGTATCCTACTTCATCGGTGTTAATAAATTCTTTAAACAATTCTGAATTCGGTTTATGACCAATTGCAACAAAAAATCCGTCAATTTCAATTTTAACTTCTGTTTCATCCGCCTCACCCTGCCTTTTAATCAGAGTTGCACCGGTAACTACATTCGTACCGGTAATTTCTTTCGTATTGTGCTCGTAAAGTATCTCAATATTCGGTGTATGTTCAACACGATGAATCATTGCCTTTGAAGCTCTTAAGTATGGTTTTCTGACAATAAGAAATACTTTTTCTGCCAATCCGGCTAAATAAGTAGCTTCTTCAGCAGCCGTATCGCCGCCTCCTACAACCGCAACACGTTTTCCTTTATAGAAAAAACCATCACATGTTGCACATGCCGATACGCCGGCTCCTTTAAATTTATTTTCGGACTCTAAACCGAGATATTTTGCTGTTGCTCCGGTTGCAATAACAACAGTTTCTGCAATAAACGGTTTTTTATAGTCAACTATCACGCTGAAAGGTCTTTTTGAAAAATCAACCGAAGTTACTTCTCCCCAACGAATATCAGTACCGAAGCGTTCGGCTTGTGCTTTTAAATCATCCATCAATATAGGACCACTGACTCCTTCGGGATAACCCGGAAAATTTTCAACTTCGGTTGTTGTTGTTAATTGTCCGCCGGCTTCCATTCCTTGAATGATAACCGGTTTTAAATTTGCGCGTGCGGCATAAATTGCAGCAGTGTATCCGGCAGGACCCGAACCGATAATTAAACATTTTACAGATTCTTCATTTTCTAATTCAACTGACTTTTTGTCATTATTTTCGCTAACATTTAATGTTTTAAAAAAGCTCATACTGTTTATTTTATTAATTTATACGTTTAAAATGCTTAAATTCAATAAATATATTGAATTATTGAAATCAATTTTTGTAATACTTTCAAAATATATACCGTCTTTTGCAATTACATTATTTGACAGATTACTAAAAATATATAAATATTGCTTTTAATCTGTTATAATTTTGCAAGTCAGTAATTATTTTTATAAGTTTGCACTCGCTTTGAAAAAATTAAAATAGTTCGGGGTGTAGCTCAGTTGGCAGAGTACGCGTCTGGGGGGCGCGGGGTCGGAAGTTCAAGTCTTCTCACCCCGACAAAATAAAAGCCTTGTAAATCAGAAGATTTATGAGGCTTTTTCTTTTTCATAAACTTCACTTTTTTAACTTGGGTGAAACATGGGTGAAACATTTATTTTTACTTATTTATCTGATAACCTTTTGTTTTAACGCCATCCATATAACATGTAAAGATAAAAAAATTCACTTTGTTATACATAATCGTTTACACACGATTTCATTTCCATTTTTTATTTCTCTTAAATTCCTTTAATAACTTGAGTTCGA
>DYOF01000221.1 GCA_020720665.1 Acetofilamentum sp.
GCCTACGCTAATTGAAAACCCGGACGGAAGATGCGGTTTCTGATAACTGTCTGAGGCTTCAATAATTTCGCGGAAACGGTTTGGTGCTTCAAAATGCGTTTCGGCAATGTACTCGGACAATTCAAAGGTTTCGTATTGCGTAGCTAAACTGATTTTGGACGAATCTGCGTGCGCCGTACTATCCGGTTTTTGTCTGATTTTATGATTAACCGTTGTTTTAACATACGAATCGGCAACATAATTCTTGACATTGTTCAAATATTCGCTTCGCATAGCTCGGGCATCATCCATAATCCGGTTTGCACGCTCGCGCCGGTCGGCAACAATTTCAATTTCGTTTAGAGTCGTCTGCTTCGGCAGCAAGGTAACATCTATTTTGTAAGTTCTGTTTCCGTAAACTTGAATTGTTTTTTCAACATTTTCATAACCTATATAGCTGAATACCAGAGTGTAAGTGCCGGGTTCTAATTCGATTGAATATTTGCCGTCGGAGTCTGTTGCCACACCCATAGTTGTATTTTTTACCAAAACAGTAGCCATAGGCAAAGGCGATGAATCCGAAATCCGAACAATTCCGGTAACCGTTGCCGAAAATGCTTGAATTTCAAGACTAAAAAATATCAAAACAAAAAGTAAATATCTCATATTTAGTGCTTGTAAGAAATCGTATAAATATTTGATATTGAGTTGATTATATTCATTTTATCAATGGAATGTATGTGTCATAAACGGTCAAACAGTTGTCAAAAATAGTCATAAGTTGCAGTTTTATACTCTAAACGGATAAAATATTTACTTAATGAATTGTATAATTTACTCATAATAAGAAAATTAGCACATTAACATATTATCAAATTAACACATTTTCAGAATGTAAATACTTCACTGACAACAATCGCATTAATAAAAAAAGGTGAGTCTGTTTTGTTGTAATTCTTTAAAACTCTCATTGTTTGAGGATTGCCTTTCAGAAATTCAACAATGATATTTGTATCTATAAAATTACGTGAAATGCTGACATTCCAGAATATGTTATGCCTATATTTTCCGAATTTTATCTGGTTGTATCAATTTATTAACCAACTGATGTACATTTGTATAGGAAGGCAAATCTTGTATTTTTACACCATTTTCCATATCGCTACTCACTTGTTTCTCTAACCATTCCGCATTATTTATAGCTACCGCAATTTTCTCATTTAAAAGGTCATAATAATTTATTTTTTTATCATAATTTGGAATGTATTTCTTTTTGATGTAGCTGATTACGTCATCACATTTAGT
>DYOF01000124.1 GCA_020720665.1 Acetofilamentum sp.
TTATAATTTATTTTTGAAATACTGATTTTACGCTTTTTAGCATTTTAATTCTGTTAATCAAATCTGAAAGCTGTTTTTTATTATTCACTTTTAACACTACAACACCATCAAACATATTAAAATTAACGGTTTTAAAGGATATGGCTTGCAATTTTAAATTAAATTCCTTTGTAATAATATCTGAAATTTCAGAACTTATACCTACTCTGTCATAACCGTTTATAAAAATATTTGCAGAAAAAGAAGCGTGTATATCATCAATTTTCCATTTTGCATTTACCACACGATAAGGATACCTTTTAAGCAAATCAGGGGCATTCGAGCAGCTGTATTTATGAATTCGTGTTCCTTTATTTACGCTGATAAAGCCGAAAATATCATCACCCGGAAGCGGATTGCAACATTTTGATAAAGTAAAATCTAAACTTGAAATATGCTCATCAATAATTAAATAATCAGTATTTGAAACCCGGCGATGTTCAATGGTTTCTTTCTTATTTATCGGTTGAATTTCATCGTTTACGATTTTTTTATCGAAAGCTTGTTTAATTTTAGAAATATCAATGGTTCCGCTGCCTACTGCGTGATAAAATTCAATTGTTGTTTTAAAATTAAAAAATTCCGACAGTAAATCAATAGTGTTATCGGAAAATTCAACTTTAATACGCTCCAATTTTTCTTTAATAATTTCTTTTCCGCTCTCGGCACGGTCGTATAAAATTGATTTTAAGGCTCTTTTAATTTTTAATATGGTTTTGCTGCCTTTAGCAATCTCCAACCATTCTGAGTTAGGTCTTTTATTTTTGTTTGTTAAAATTTTTACCGTATCACCATTTTCTAATTTATATGAAAGCGGCTGTATTTTACCGTTTACAATAGCACCGGAACAAGTTTCGCCTATTTTTGAATGAACAGAAAATGCAAAATCTAAAACTGTATAATCTTTTTTCAGACTTTTAAGGTCGCCTTCGGGTGTAAATACCAAAATTTCATCAGAATATAATTGAGTTTTTGCATCTGTTTCCTTATCTAATGCAGTATCAGACGGATTTTCAATTGCTTCTCTTATTTTGCTTAACCAATCAACATCACCGCCTTCTTTTCCGGATTTATATCGCCAATGTGCCGCAGGTCCTTTTTCGGCAATTTCATCCATTCGTTCGGTTCTGATTTGTACTTCTACCCATTTGTTTTCGGGTCCTAAAACCGTTGTATGAAGAGATTCGTAACCGCTGATTTTGGGTGCAGAAATCCAATCTCTTAATCGTTTAGGATTTGGTTTATAGATGTCGGTAATTATAGAATATACATTCCAACATATATTTTTTTCGTTTTTCAAATCGGATTTTAGGATTACTCTTATTGCAAACAAATCATAAACTTCTTCAAATGAAACTTTCTGATTTTTCATTTTATTCCAAATTGAATGGATTGATTTAGGTCGCCCTTTTATGGTATATTTATAACCTGTTTTTTTCAGAAGTTCGTCTATTGGTTTTATAAAAGTATCTATATACCTGTCTCTTACATTTTTTGTTTCATTTAATTTGTTTGCGATGAAACGATACATGTCTTCCTCATTAAATTTCATCGTTTTTTCTTCAAACTCGGTTTTAATTTTATATAATCCGATTCGATGAGCTAAGGGTGTATATAAATTTTTAGATTGATTAACGATTATTTTCCTGTCAGATTCATCAAATTTCTCAAGGTTTCTGAGTTTAAATAATTCAAGAGATAATTTTATAAGAATAGCTCTGACATCATCAGTAATCATCAAAAGTAATTTAATAAATTGCTCTGATTGTTTGTCAATTTTATCAGTTTTTAAATTCGGAATATTGAATAAACCTTTTAATATTTTAAAAACAATCGGATTAATTATTTTATTTTTATTAAATTGCTTAATTTCAGCTTCATCAAATAATGTATATAAAACAGTAGCTATCAATGTTTTAATACTTCCTCCCATTTCGGTTAAAATAATTTTGCTTACCTCTGAACTGTATTTAATTTTTTCTTCCTCAATATTGTTAATTTTAAGGGATATTACATTTAAAAAATCAGACAACATAATTGAGTCATCTTGATCAATCTCTTGAGAAAGTGTAATTAGTTCACCGAAATAGTTTTGAATAATTAACTGATTTTGACTCATGGTTAATATTTTAAAATATTGAATTATTCATTTGTTTTTTAATTATCTTTGTAAGTTTATAAATCATATTAAATGAAGAGCAAATTTTATTTTTTATTATTACTTTCGTTAATATTATTATCCTTTACAACAGATAAGTTTCAGAAATTTGATGCTGAATTAGTTGATATACAATTCTATTCAGTTAATACATGCAATCAAGAAAATTCAATTTATATACGGGTTGTTTATGAAGTTGATTATAAAAATTTGAGTTCATTAAAAATGAAACAAAATTATGACAACGATATTTCATCAACGATACCTGTTAACTATTTTGATAAAAAAGGTCATGTTATTTATGATTTTTGTTCTTTACCCGGCATCAACAAGTCATTTACGACTATTTTTATAGATACGAAAGGGCGTGAAAGTAATCCTGTTACGGTAAACATTGATTTTTCAAAAGCTGAAATTATTTCAGGTACTGCACCACAAGTTATTTCAATAAATTAGTTTCATTAAAAAAACTTGTAAAAAAAAATGTGTCTTTTTTGAAATATTTCTGACATTAAAATATAACAGAGAAGACACAAGTTTTAACAAATCTGAAAAATAATTTACAATCCTAATTTTTCTTTTCCTTGGTCAAAAATAACATCTACCGGAATTCCTGCTGCATTAACTTTATCTAAATCTTTTTGCAATTCTTCACTTATTTTTCCTTTTTCTTCAATCCATTTTTTTGCTTCGTTATAATTTCCGTCTCCTTGAATAACTAATATTTTTTCAGATAAAGAATTCATCGCGTCTTTCATTTTTTCGAAATTTACAGAATATTTACCGGTTTCAGGATTTTTTGTAAATGCATTATGGTCTTTAAAATAATAAAACCTCAGCATATTTGCTTTTCCGTGTGAACTTGAAACTCCGAAACGAACAGAACGAAATATACCTGCCATGAATGTTACATAATTGTCCATTAAATCTTTTTCAGGAAATTCACCTAATTCATGTAGTTTGGTTACAAAAAATAAACCCAAAATATCAGCTTTACCTTCTTCAATGGTTGTGTTAAACTCTTTTAAAGCTTCGTCAACGGTTTTATTTTTATCATTTATCAGATTTTTAATTCCTAAGCCGTGTGCTGTTTCATGAAACATTGTATTTTCAAAGAATGCATCAAAAGTTATATGTTTTTGTTGGTCTTCTGCAATTAAAACTTTGCTTATCGGAAGCAATATTTTTTCAAATTTAGCTTGCATTGCATTTTTTAATTGTAATCGTCGGCTTCCTTTTTTTAAATGTACACGAGAATCATTGGGTAAATTAATTGCTATTGTTTTACTGCCGGCATTACAATCTCCGGCATAATATACTACATCATAAGCACCTAAATCTGAGTTACTTCCGGGTATTTCTTTTTTATATTCGGCTTTAACCGGCAAGGCTTTTTGCATATCGGGTAACATTGCGGCATATTTGGTTAATTTATCGCTCCATACTTTGTCCTTAATTAAAATAAACGATTCATGGGCTGCTTTATATCCGAATAAGGCATCTTCATAATTTTCAATCGGTCCGACAACAAAATCAACGGCATTATTTTTCATATCCATCCAAGCCATATCACCGGCTAAATAATCATCAGTCAGTAATGATTGTGCTCTTAGGTTTAAATAATTTTTAAAATCTTTATCTTCGGCTAATTCCGAAGCTTGTTTTAATAAATCGGCTAATTTTTCCGTTTGTTCTTTGTATGCTTCATGATACCACACAACCTTTAATTGTCCGTCATCATCTCTTTTAATTAAAGTGTATAATGAAGTTTTATTTTCGTCTTTCAGGGCATTAAATTCTTCTTCGGTCATATCTTTCGGGTAAAAATTTGCTCCTTTCGGTTTCTCACCTATTCCTTTAATGAAAGAAATATTTCCGTTTAAACGCTCCCACGGACCATAATTTATTTCAAGAAACTTTTTTGTATATTCGTCAATTGTGTCATTAAAAAGTTCTGCCTTATTACCGTAGGCTTGAGTCCAGTATATATCATTACAAATATCAGCAGCTTCAAATAAAAGAACTAACATTTTTTTCTGATTATCAGATAAGTGGCTGATATCAGAAGTTAATTCAAAATTTATATATTGCTCTGTTTTTTGTTTCATAGGATTTTCGTTAACAACTGTTTCATTTTTTTCTTCTTCTGTTTTACATGATGTAACTATCAATAGTACAAACAGCAAAGGAAAAATTACCGATATTTTTAGATATTTCATATTATTGAATTTTGATTATAAATTATTTTTTAAACAAAGATACTTATTATTGTAATTCGGATAAAGAAAACAGCAAATTTTACTTATGAGTTTTTAATAATATTACTATTTCATATCATTTATAATATTGAAGGTTTCTTTTAAATAAATATCTTTCTGTAAAATTTTTATCCAATTTTCAGCACGTTCTTGTTTTATTGAGTCGGAAAACATATCAAGGGAATCGGGCTGAGTATATTTAAAATATAAACCGTTTGAAATTCTGTCTGCTTTTTTAAACCGTTTACTTAATATTTCTCTTTCTTTTTCATTTTTTCTGTAAGTCTCAATATTTAAACTAATTAAAGTTTTGTTTTGATTTTCTTTCAAATATTCTGCATATTCATTAATAATTTGAAATGATGTGTCGGAAGAAACCCTTTGTCGGCTTTTTTCTTTTAAAATATTTGTATCAAACGAATTATCCCACATTTTATAGTCAGATTTAGGTATTTCATCCCATTCAATCGGATTATCCATATCTTTTTCTCCCATATCAATAAGAGAATAGGCATCCGGAAGAACAATATCTGATAAAACACCTTTTAATTGAGTTGCTCCTCCGTTAACTCTGTAAAACTTTTGAATGGTTATTTTTAAATGTCCCAAAGGTTTCAATTCATTTTCATTTTTTATGATATCATCAAATGAAACAAATCGTTGAACCGTTCCTTTTCCGAAAGTTTGTTTACTTCCTACAATAATTCCTCGACCGTAATCTTGTATTGCAGCAGCCATAATTTCAGATGCAGAAGCACTAAATTCGTTTACCATTACAACTAATTTTCCGTTGTATAGGACACCCGCATCATTATCTTTTAAAACTTGAGGCATCCCGAAACGACTTCTGACTTGAACAACAGGTCCCTTCTCTATGAATAATCCTACAATATCAACCGCATCAGTTAATGAACCGCCTCCGTTATTTCTTAAATCAACTATAATACCTTCAACCTTTTCATTTTTTAGCTTCTCAACTTCTTTCTCAACATCTTCGGAACATCTTCTGCCTTTTGCATCATCAAAATCGGCATAAAATTGAGGTAAATATATATATCCTATTTTCTTGTTGTTTAATGAATTTTGAATAATAATTGATTTTGCAAAAGTTTCTTCAATAATTACTACATCTCTGATTATCGGGATAATATGAATGCTGCCGTCAGCTTTTTTAACTGTTAAACGCACTTCTGTACCTTTTTTTCCTCTTATCATTTTGATTGCATCGTCTAATCGCATATCAACCACATCAACAGGATCTTCTGCTCCTTGAGCGACTTTTAAAATTAAATCGCCTACCTCTAATTCACCTTGTTTCCAACAGGCGCTTCCGGGAACGATATGCTCAACTTTAATGTATGCATTCGGTTGAGATAATGTAGCTCCGATTCCTTCCAATTTTCCGGAAATATGAATATCAAAATTTTCTTTATCTTTAGGCGGCATGTATTCGGTATGCGGGTCAAAAAATCCGGTTATTGAGTTAAAATAGATATCCAAAATATCTGATTCATCTATTTTTAAAATTCTGTGATACCAATCGTCATATGTTTTTTTAACTTCCTCTCTGGATTTTTCTTCTAATTCGGCAAAGGTCTTTATTTCAACCGTAGTGTCATTTTTTTTAAGTGCTTCTTCCTGAATATCAAGTTTAGAAGCTAATTTTGTCATAACAGAATATTTTAGAAATTGTAGCCAGTTTTCTTTTAATTCTTTTTTTGTTTCGGCAAAATTTCTCTTTTCAGGGTCTAATTCAATGGTTGCTTCAGATGTAAAATCAAATGGTTTTTTTAAAGCGGCTTCAATGTATTTATTTAATTCCTGAACCCGTTCCAAATAGGTTTTTTTGCTTAACTCAAAAAAAGTAAAATCACCCTCTTTAACGGCTTCGTCTATTTTGTATTTATAGGCTCCGAATTCATTTATATCTGATTGAATAAAAAAACGTTTATTATAATCTAATTTTTCAATATACAATTTGAAAACTTCCTCAGAGAAAACATTATCAATATCATAATCTTGGTAATGATATGCTTTTAAGGTTTGTTTTAAAACGTCTAATATTAATTTATTTTTCGGGTTAGTATTATCAGCAGTAAAAGCCAATATTACAAAAAGCGAAAAAACGGCTATGAATATTTTATAAAAGTTTTTCATCTGTCTAAAAATCTATAATTAATTAATAATCTGTAAATTGAATTGATATTGCTATTTATAATACTTGTTTTTCCCCGCAGATAGGAACACCTTTATAAATCTGCATGTAATTAAT
>DYOF01000014.1 GCA_020720665.1 Acetofilamentum sp.
GCAGATAGGAACACCTTTATAAATCAGCATTAAATAATATCTTCCGTTAGTCATGCTCTTGTGTGTAAAAAATCGTTTTACATGGGTGTTTCATGAATACTAACTTAACGAAAATCTACGAAACGCTAAGCTGCAAAATTTGCCCTTTCAGAAAGGAAATTACGCAGTTCCCTGATTGAAAATTCAAAAAATCAATCCCGCATTATTTTATGGCACACATAGTTACCGGTTTCAAGTCGGGTTAAAAAGTTAACTATTCCCTTTTAGTTTTCAAGAGTTCTTCTTAACAACTTTATTCAGTTTTTTTCGTTCTTGTTTTTCAGCAATACTGTTTTATCTTTGCAAAAAATATCAACTATTCAAAATAATTTGATGAACAGATACACTGATAAAAGAGATAAACAAAATGACTGAAACCTCAACAAAGTACAATTCGAAAAATACTGAAATAAAATGGTATCAATATTGGTTGGAGCATAAATTATTCAAATCAGTTCCGGATACCAGAGAACCGTTTACAATTGTTATTCCGCCGCCAAATGTAACCGGAGTTCTTCACATGGGACATATTTTGAACAATACGATTCAAGATATTTTAATTCGACGTGCTCGCATGCAAGGAAAGAATGCATGCTGGGTTCCCGGAACAGATCATGCATCAATTGCAACTGAGGCTAAAGTTGTTAATAAACTTGCAGAAGAAGGTATTGATAAACACTCTGTCAGTCGAGAAGAATTTATGGATCACGCATGGGATTGGACACATAAGCACGGTGGTATAATTTTGGAACAACTAAAAAAACTCGGGGCTTCATGCGATTGGGACAGAACTAAATTTACTTTAGATAAAGATTTAAGTGAGAGCGTTATTAAAGTATTTATAGACCTATACAACAAGGGGTTGATATACAGAGGGATACGAATGGTAAATTGGGATACGAAAGCTAAAACTGCAGTTTCTGATGAAGAGGTTGAATACAAAGACGAAAAGTCTAAACTCTATTATGTCAAATATAAAATAGTTGATATGAATGAGTATATTACTATTGCAACAACACGTCCGGAAACAATTTTAGGCGACACAGCCGTTTGCGTTCATCCGGATGACAGTCGATATAAACATTTACACGGAAAACAAGTAATTATACCTTTAATTAACAGAGAAGTACCTATTATAATTGATGATTATATTGATATTGAATTTGGTACAGGTGCATTAAAAGTAACACCGGCTCATGACGAAAACGATTATCGATTAGGCGAAAAACATAACTTGCAATCATTCAATGTTTTCAATGACAACGGAACCATGAGTAAAGAAGCACTGCTTTATGAAAACATAGATAGATTTGAAGTCAGAAAAATAATTACGGATGATTTAGATAAAGCCGGAAATTTGGTTAAAATTGAAGACTATACCAACCGTGTAGGATATTCGCAACGCACTCAAGTTCCTATTGAACCGAAACTTTCCATGCAATGGTTTTTAAAAATGCAAGATATTGTTAAACCGGCGATTGAAAAAGTAAACGACGAAACAATCAATTTCTCGCCAAAACGATTTGTGAATACCTATAATCACTGGATGGAGAATATTAGAGATTGGAACATTTCCAGACAATTATGGTGGGGTCATCAAATTCCGGCATACTATATTTCCGGAACTAACGATTTTGTAGTTGCCGAGAATATTGAAACCGCTCTCAAACTCGCCCGAGAAAAAAATAAAAACAACAATTTAACAATAAACGATTTAAAACAAGACGAAGATGTTTTAGATACTTGGTTTTCTTCATGGTTATGGCCCATTTCGGTTTTTGACGGCATCAGATTTCCTGAAAATGAAGAAATTAAATATTATTATCCGACAAATGTATTGGCAACCGGGCATGATATTATTTTCTTTTGGGTTGCCCGCATGATTATTGCCGGTTATGAATTCAGAAATGAATTTCCTTTTAAAAACGTTTATTTTACCGGAATGGTTCGTGATGAGCAACGCCGAAAAATGTCAAAACAACTCGGAAATTCCCCTGACCCCTTGCATCTGATTGACGAATACGGAGCTGACGGTGTTCGCTTCGGAATGATGCTCTGTTCTCCTGCCGGCGGCGACCTTTTATACAGCGACAGTTTACCCGAACAAGGACGAAATTTTTTAAATAAAATATGGAATGCTTATCGCTTAACACAAAGCCGGGAAGTTGATGACGAAATTAAACAACCCGAACATTCAAAAATAGCTCTTGATTGGTTCAATGAAAAATTCAACGAACAAATTGCTAAGCTTGACGAACTTTACGACACATTCAAGCTGTCAGAGGCTTTAATGTTGGTTTATAAACTATTTAAGGATGAATTTTCTTCATGGCTGTTAGAAATTGTTAAACCGGATTATCAAAAACCCATTGACAGAAAAACCTTTACTCGATTAAATGAGTATTTTGAGCAATTACTCCAAATTTTGCATCCGTTTATGCCGTTTATTACAGAAGAATTGTGGCATCAGTTAAGAAAACGAAATGCAGGAGAAAGTATTATGATTTCAAATATGCCGAAACCCAAACCGTTTCATTCAAAAATAATTAATAATTTTGATGTTGCAAAAGATATAATTACGCAAATAAGAACTGTTCGTAAAGAAAAAAATATTTCATATAAAACGAAATTTAAGCTTTTCTATTCCGATAACACAAACAGTTTTAATTCTGAGCTTCAATCTGTAATCATTCGTTTATGCGGTATAGAAAATTTCTCTAAAACAGATATTAAACCTGAAGGAGCAACTCATTTCGTTGTTAAAAAAACTGAATTTTTTATCCCCTTAGGAACATTAATTGATACCGATGCCGAAATAAAACGATTGAAAGAAGAATTAAATTATGCACAAGGCTTCTTAAATTCAGTATTAAAGAAATTAAGCAATGAACGATTTGTAAAAAATGCACCTGCTGATGTAATAGAAAAAGAAACAATGAAACAAGCAGATGCTGAAGCAAAAATTAAAGCTCTTGAAGAGCAAATTCTAAATTTGAACTCGTAAGCAATGAATAAAAATAATTTTTGTGTGATAATGGCAGGAGGTGTAGGCAGCCGTTTTTGGCCCGTAAGCCGAGCAAAAAAACCTAAACAATTTTTAGATATTCTGGGAACAGGTAAATCATTAATTCAGCAAACCTATCAACGGTTTTCAAAAATATGCCCGCCTGAAAATATTTTGGTTGTTACTAATGAAATATATGTTAATGAGCTTATTAAACAACTTCCTGAAATTAAGCCGGGTCAAATATTATCAGAGCCGTCCAGACGAAATACGGCTCCGTGTATCGCCTATTCAAATTTAAAAATAAAAACGCTGAATCCGAATGCAAATATTATTGTTGCTCCGTCTGACCATTTAATTTTAGATGAGCACAAGTTTATAGAAGTTATAAAAACAAGTTTAGAGTTTGTACAAGAAACTGAAAGTTTGCTTACTTTAGGCATCAATCCGTCTCGACCCGAAACCGGATACGGTTATATTCAAATATCTGAAAAAAGGGACGAAAAATTTAAAGAAATTTATAAGGTTAAAAATTTTACTGAAAAGCCGAATAAAGAAACAGCCGAAAAGTTTATTGAGAGCGGAGAATTTTTTTGGAATTCAGGAATTTTTATCTGGTCTTTAAAAAACATTAACCGTGCTTTTGATAAGTATTTACCTGATATTGCCGATTTATTTTCGGATGTAAAAAATATATCTGATTCTGAAAAAGAAAATCATTTTATTCGTAAAGTTTATAGTGAATGCAGAAACATTTCTATTGACAACGGAATTATGGAACATGCCGACAATGTATTTGTCTTCCCCACAGAGTTTGGATGGTCTGATTTAGGCACGTGGGATTCGTTATATGAAAATTCATTAAAAAATCAGGAAGGTAATGCTTTTAATGTGGATAACGTATTAACTTACAATACAACAAATACTCTTTTTAATATTCCGAAAAACAAATTGGTTGTTGCCGAAGGGTTAAACGATTATTTAGTTGCCGAATCCGACGATATTTTGCTGATATGTAAAAGAGAAAACGAACAAAAACTGAGAGAATTTGTTCGAGATGTTGAAGACCAAAAAGGCGATGATTATTTATAAACAGCTAAATCTGAGTTTCTTTATTCTACGGTTACTGATTTTGCTAAATTCCTCGGCTGGTCAACATTACAGCCTCTCATAACTGCAATATGATAGGATAATAATTGTAACGGAATAACTGTTAATAAAGGTGCAATAGCTTCGTGTGATTTCGGAACTTCCAATACGTGGTCGGCTAAGTCTTTGATAATTTTGTCTCCCTCCGTTACAATTGCAATCACTTTTCCGTTTCTTGCCTTTACTTCCTGAATATTCGTAACAATTTTATCGTACGAATTATCTTGAGTTGCGATAACAACAACCGGCATGTTTTCATCTATCAATGCAATCGGTCCGTGTTTCATTTCGGCAGCCGGGTATCCTTCGGCATGAATATATGAAATTTCTTTTAATTTTAACGCCCCTTCTAAGGCAACAGGGAATAGATAACCTCTTCCTAAATATAAAAAGTTTGTTGCATCTTTATATAATGAAGAAATTTCTTTAAAAAGTGAATCGTATTTTAATATTTCCTCAACTTTGTCAGGAACGGAAACTAATTCTTTAATCAATTTCAAATATTCTTCTTCGGATAATTTATTATTTTTTTTACCCAGCATTACCGCCATCATTGTCAGAACTGTTACTTGTGCGGTGAATGCTTTTGTTGAAGCAACTCCGATTTCCGGTCCGGCATGTGTATAAACCCCGGCATGAGTTTCTCTGGGAATACTGGCGCCGACTACGTTACAAATACCCAGAACAGTAGCTCCGGCTTCTTTTGCAATATTAATTGCTGCTAATGTATCAGCTGTTTCACCGCTCTGACTGATAGCAATAACGACATCATCAGCAAAAATAATCGGCTTACGATACCTGAACTCCGAACCGTATTCAACTTCAACAGGAATCCTTGCAAATGTTTCAATTAAATATTCACCGACCAAGCCGGCGTGCCATGATGTTCCGCAGGCTATTATTATAATTCGTTTTGCATTTTCTATCTTAGGCATCACATGATGTAAACCGCCTAACCTAATTTCTGATAAATCAGCGGCAATTCTTCCTCTGAATGTATCTAAGATTGATTTCGGCTGTTCAAATATTTCTTTAAGCATGAAATGCTCGTAACCGTTCTTTTCAATTGACCCGATATCCATAGTTAATTTTTGAATCATCGGTTCTAATTGATCGTTATCAATAGTCTTTAAAGTCAGTTGATCTTTTTTTATAACTGCTACATTATCATTATTTAAATATATAACACTATCGGTATATTCAATTATCGGAGTGGCATCCGATGCAATGAAATACTCACCGTCACCAATTCCGATAACTAAAGGGCTGCCTTTTCTTGCCGCAATCAGTTTATCGGGTTCGTCTTTTGCAATTATAACAACTCCGTATGCCCCGATAACTTTTGTTAAGGCTAATCTTACGGCATGTTCTGCATCTAATGAGCCGTTAGCGGTAATGTATATGTGTTCGATTAAATTAGCTAAAACTTCAGTATCGGTCATACTTAAAAATTCATAACCGCGAGCTTCAAGACGATCTTTTAAACGTGAATAATTTTCGATAATCCCGTTATGTATAACCGTAAATAACCCGTTTTGAGAGGTATGCGGGTGTGCATTGGTGTCATTTGGTTCTCCGTGTGTTGCCCAACGTGTATGCCCTATTCCGATTGTTCCTGATGCATCTTTTTCTTTAATCAGATGTTCAAGCTCACTTACTTTGCCTTTTTTCTTATATATTTTGGTTTCTTTTCCGATAATGGCAATACCGGCAGAATCATATCCTCTGTATTCTAAACGTTTTAATCCGTTGATTAAAATAGGGTAAGCATCTCTATAACCTATATATCCTACTATTCCACACATATTAAGGATTTAAAAATTAAAGTTTTGTGTAAGTTATATATAATTTCATTCGGTTTGAATGTTTACCGGTGGTAATTACCGAGCGATTATAATTTGTACTTCCGGAATAGGCTAATAATAATAATCCGTTATTATCTATTCGCCCGTCAATAACATCTCTGATATAACCGGCTAATTCAAAACGATATTGTCCGTCAGTTAAAGTTGCTCCGGAATATCCGGTTGTCGTATAATATTCAGGTAGCATATAGTAAATATTTTCAGGGTCATAACCGGTAATCAACATTCTGTCAATAGCCGGAAATTCTTCTTCTTCAGATAAATCAGACGGGCATAAATTTACTATTAATTCTGCTCTAAAAACGGCAATATTTCCTAATGATTTTAAATTTTCTAAAAACGGTATTTTAATTTTTGCCATTAAGCCTCCCATTGATTGAATATAAGCTACAGAATCTTGTTCAGAAAGCTCATCGTTAATTCCGGCGTTAAACGTTGCAGAGCTGTAATCGTGCTGAAATAAGTTAAATCTGATGTTACCGGAATGATTCATTGTTACTTTAAATGTTTTTTGAGAACTTGTTCCTTCGTGTGCATAAACTGTAATGACTGAATTACTGTTTATATCTGTCTTCATAATCGCACCGTCATTACCCTCTGAATCTGAGTTAACATATATTCCTTTTATTACCTCTTTTAACTCATCATTTGATGCAGAAACCGGAATATCCTGAAATAATTCGGCATAAGCATTCGACAGCTTTATATTAATGGTTTTAGTGGTACCGGTGACTATCACATTTTTTGTACCTATTATGTTTCCTGAAGTAAACTCTGTTGTATCTTTATTTGAATAATAGGATGTGTCTATCAAAGCGTTTTCTAATTCATAAACTCGAATGTTTTGAGCTGTTAAAGTGTTGCCGTAGTGTTTTGTAGATACGGTATCTAATGTTAATGTAAGTACAGCAGAATCAATGGTGTAATTATTGTTTAAAAAAGATGCTTCCGCCAAACTGAATTCGGTAACAAAGCTTGCTTTTGTATAACCATATATAGGGTCGTTGTATTCACCTAAAAGTAATCTGCCGGCATTACTTGAAAGTACAGAATCCATAGATAATGTATATACTTCAATGGAGCTTGTGTCTGTTATGTATGCAATTAATTTATCATCTTCGGGTAATACTCCCATTCCTATATCTGACAGTTTGTTGCATGAAAAAATCAGCGGAAAAATGCTGATTATTAATAATTGAAAAAATCTTTTCATTTTAAAATTTGGGTTATATATATAAAATTGGATTGTAATAAGAACGAATATTTTAATTTTAAGGTATTGATTAATTTAAAATTATTTTGACATCTTATTATAAAAATCATTATATGCATTCAAATAATGTTCGGAATCATGATATTCTAAAAAAGATTTGCTCGACTCATTAATATATTTGATAAGCCCCTCTTCAATTTTAGGATTCCCTTGGATAACGGCATCAGAATAATCAATTGCCAATTTTTGAAGATTAATATAATTTGGCGGAGACAGGTTTTTTAGTTTAGCAGCTTGAATTCCGTCAAATTCTAATTTCTTTTTTAATCCGCTGTCTAAATTTCCTGAAAACATTTCATCATATACAGAATAAACAACTTTTGAATGTTCAAAAAGCGGATCATCTTTATAGGTTTGTTTAATTAGTAAAGGAACCAAAGCAGTCATCCATCCGTGACAATGAATGATGTCAGGAGTCCATCTGAGCTTTTTAATTATTTCTATTGCCCCTCTGCCGAAAAAAATCATTCGTTCATCATTATCTTCAAATAAATTACCGTTATCATCAAAAAGTGTTGCTTTGCGTTTAAAATATTCCTCATTATCAATAAAATAAACTTGCATTCTGGCTTGCTGAATAGAAGTAACCTTAATAATTAAAAAATGATCGGTATCATCAATAATCAAATTCATACCTGACAATCTGATAACTTCATGCAACTGATTTCTTCTTTCGTTAATTGTTCCGAAACGCGGCATAAAAACTCTGACCTCTTTTCCTTTTTCCTGAATTCCTTGCGGTAAATATCTGCTGATGTATGACATTTCTGTTTCAGGAGAAAACGGCATAATTTCTTGAGATATGTATAGAATTTTTTTATTCTCCATGAAATTTATTCTCTTGGTTTTTGAATAATTTTGCAAATATACAACAATTCATCATTTCTATCAAGATTATCATAAAACATATTTTTTTTTCTTATTATTGTAAGTTTATTCAACTATTCATATCAGACTGATTATTATGGTAGTAATTAAAACAAAAAAAGAAATGAGCGTTTTATTGAATGATATTCGTATGAATAAAAAATCGACGGGTTTTGTTCCTACCATGGGTGCTCTTCACCAAGGTCATATCTCATTAACAGAATGCTCAAAATTGCAAAATGATATAACGATTGTAAGTATTTTTGTTAATCCTACACAATTTAATAATCAAGAAGACCTGCAAAATTATCCGCGAAGCTTGACAGCTGATATCGAAATGCTTCAACGTTCAAATTGTGATATTGTTTTTACCCCGGAAATTGATGAAATGTATCCCGAAAATGATAGAAGAATATTTGATTTTAAAGGATTAGACAAAGTAATGGAGGGAAAATACAGAAAGGGGCACTTCAACGGTGTTGCTCAAATTGTTTCAGTTCTTTTTGAAATTATACAACCGACAAATGCTTATTTCGGGAAAAAAGATTTTCAGCAAGTTGCTATCATAAAATTCCTTAACAAAAATTATCTTAACGATTTAAACATTAATATTATTTCATGTGATATCATCAGAGAATCTGACGGTTTAGCAATGAGTTCACGAAATCAATTACTTACTGTGGAATACAGAATTGCTGCTAAGTTAATTTCAGAAACATTATTTAAATTTCAGAAAAACTATAATAATTTTACAGTCAGCCGATTAAAGAAAAATATTGAAGACGAAATAAATGCAAATCCCTTACTGGAAGTTGAATATATCGACATAGTTGATAATGACACATTACAAAGTGTAGATTATATTGAAACCGGAAGGACAACCGCTTGTATAGCTGTATTTGCAGGTAAAATAAGATTAATTGACAATATTTCTTTTTAAACTTTTTAACATGAGGAATAAACTTAAAATTATTAATGACCCTGTTTACGGATTTATAAACATCCCGTCCGAACTTCAATTCCACATTATTGAACACCCTTATTTTCAAAGACTAAGAAGAATAAAACAGTTAGGATTGTCATATTTCGTTTATCCCGGAACGACACATACACGATTTGAACATGTACTCGGAGCCATGCATTTGATGAGCAATGCTTTACATGAACTCAGCAAAAAAGGACAAACAATTGCAGAAGATGAAAAACAATCTGCATTATCGGCTATTTTATTACACGATATCGGACACGGACCTTTTTCTCATACTTTAGAAGGTACGTTTTTTAAAACATTAACACATGAAGATTTAACGCTTTTGTTTATGAAATCTATTAACGAAGAATTTAAGGGAGAACTCGATCAAACAATACAAGTTTTTCAAAATAATCATCCTAAAAAATTCTTACACAGCTTAGTTTCAGGACAATTGGATATGGACCGTTTAGATTATTTAAAACGCGACAGCTTCTACTCCGGTGTAAACGAAGGCGAAATCGGTTCGGAGCGTATTATAAAAATGTTACGAGTTGTTAACAACGAGTTGGCAATAGAAGAAAAAGGTATTTATTCCGTTGAACAATTTATTATCGCTCGCCGAATTATGTATTGGCAGGTTTATTTGCATAAAACAGTTATAGTTGCGGATGAAATGTTAAAAAGAGCAATTCGCAGAGCAACTGTTTTAAGTAAAAATGTTCAGGTATTCTCCACGCCCGTTTTAAGTCGTTTCATTAATGAACAGATAACGGATAATTCCATAAAAGAGTCAAAAGAAAAATTAAAAAAGGCCTTAGATGCCTTCGCTGAATTGGACGATTCGGATATCATTGTTTCTCTGAAAGAATGGGCAAAGCACCCCGACACTGTTCTGTCTGAATTAAGCAGAGGTATTTTGAACAGAAACTTATTTAAAATTGAAATCAGTCATGAAAAATTTCCCATCGAAAAAATAAATCGTATCAAACAAAAAGTTAAAGAAAAATATAAAATTACTGATGAAGATACCGATTTTTTGGTTTTTACCGATATTATTAAAAATAAAGCATACAGTACAGAAAATGATACCGGAATAAATATTTTACTCAACTCAGGAAAAATTTCTGATATTGCTGAGGCATCTGATCTGTCAAATATCAACACATTAACGGCAACTGTCGAAAAATACTTTTTATCTTACCCAAAAAAATTAAATTTTTAATTCTGTTTTATTTAAAAAAAACCTTAATTTGTTAAAATTTGTTAAAAAGGTTTAATTTTGTAAAAAAAACAATGGAATTTTCTGCTGAACAAATAGCCGGTTTATTAGGAGGCATTATTGAAGGTCAAAAAGATATAAAAGTAAATAATATATCTAAAATTGAAGATGCCCAAGAAGGTACCCTTGCTTTTTTGGCTAACCCGAAATATACTTCGTATATATATTCTACCAAAGCTTCAATTGTTCTTGTTAATAATGATTTTAAACCTGATAAAACAATTTCTGCAACCCTTATTAAGGTAGAAGATGCCTACAAAGCATTTGCTTCTTTGTTGGAGATATATCAGCAATACAAATCAAATAAAATAGGCATTTCTGATAAAGCCGTTATTGAAAAAACCGCACAAATAGGTGAAGATGTATATATCGGCGCTAATGTTTACATCGGTGAAAATGCAATTATTGAAAAGGAAGCTAAAATTTATCCGAATACCTATATCGGCGACCGAGTTACAATCGGTGAGCATACAACAATTTATTCAGGAACAAATATTTATTCAGATTGTTTACTCGGAAAATATTGCACTGTTCATTCAGGAGTTGTAATCGGAAGCGACGGTTTTGGTTTTGCGCCTCAAACAGACTCAGAATTTAAAAAAGTTCCGCAAATTGGGAATGTTGTTATAGAAAATAATGTTGAAATCGGAGCAAATACAACTATTGACAGAGCAACAATAGGTTCAACACGAATTAAAAACGGTGTGAAACTTGACAATTTAGTTCAAATTGCACATAATGTTGAAATTGGCGAAAACACGGTTATCGCCTCACAAACCGGTGTATCCGGCTCCACAAAAATAGGTAAAAATTGTATGATTGCCGGGCAAGTCGGCTTTGCCGGACACTTAAATATAGGTAATAATGTAAAAATAGGAGCACAATCCGGTGTTCATAAAAATATTCCGGATAATTCCATTTTACAAGGCACTCCGGTTGTTCCGTACAGAGAGTGGTATAAAACAGCATCTATCCTTATGAAATTACCGGAAATGAAAGTAACCATAGATAAATTGAAAAAACAAATTGAATCATAATCGGATACAATGTCAGAAAAACAATTAACAATAAAAAAAGAAATCAGCCTTAAAGGAACCGGGCTTCATACCGGAAAAGATGTAACCATAACATTTAAACCGGCTCCTGAAAACACCGGTTATATTTTCAGACGAGTAGATTTAGAAAACAAGCCGGAAGTTAAAGCCTTAGTTGATTTTGTTGTAGAAACTTCTCGAAGTACCGTTTTACAAAATAAAGAAGCTGTAGTTGCAACCGTAGAACATGTTTTATCTGCTGTGTACGGTACCGGTATTGACAATTTATACATTGAAATAGACGGGCCCGAAACACCCATTTTAGACGGAAGTTCTCAACTTTATGTTAAAGTACTCAATGAAGTCGGTTTTGTAGAACAAGATGCCGAAAAACAATATTTTGAATTAACAGAACCGATAGAACTTATTGATAAAGTTAAAGACAGTAAAATTTATGCTTATCCTGCTAAAGAGTTGAGTTTAAATGTAATGATTGATTACAATTCTACAGTTCTGGGAAATCAGTATGCCTGTTTAAATTCATTATCCGATTATAAAACAGAAATAGCACCAAGCAAAACTTTTGTTTTCCTTAAAGAGATAGAAATTTTATTAAAAAACAATCAAATAAAAGGTGGTGATTTAAGCAATGCCTTAGTTATTGTAGATAAGGATTTTACTCAAAAAGAGTTAGACCGAATAGCCGATTTATTTCATAAAGACCATCAAATTTATAACGGAAGAGGCGTAATAAATGAAAAAGATATGACTTTTTCCAATGAACCGGCTCGTCATAAATTACTTGATTTAATAGGAGACATGGCACTTTCGGGTATGCACATAAAAGGCAAAATTATTGCAAGTAAACCCGGTCATTTTTCTAATATATTGTTTGTTAAAAAAATCAGAGAACAAATACAAAAAAGTCAAAAAGAAGCAAATATTCCGGTTTATAACGAAAGCATAAAACCGATTTATGATATAAACGGAATTAAAAAAATATTACCCCACAGACCCCCGTTTTTATTAGTTGATAAAATCATTGAATTGTCGGAAAATCATATAGTCGGAATTAAAAACGTAACTGTAAATGAAGATTTTTTCAGCGGGCATTTTCCCGAAGAACCACTCATGCCCGGTGTTCTTATTGTTGAGGCAATGGCTCAAACAGGCGGCATTTTAGTTTTGAATTCGGTAAAAGACCCTGAAAATTATCTCACTTATTTTTTAAAAATTGATAATGTTAAATTTAAGAAAAAGGTTGTTCCGGGTGATACGCTTATTTTTAAGTTAGAATTAATATCTCCGATAAGAAGAGGAATTGCAAATATGAAAGCCGAGGCATTTGTAGGCAATAACTTGGTAACTGAAGGGGAGTTTACCGCACAAATATCAAAAGTTAAATAATTAAATAAATAATTTTACATACATGAAAAGTCCGTTAGCCCAAATCCATCCGAATGCTAAAATAGCAGAAAGTGCTGTTATTGATGCCTTTGTTACAATTGAAGAAGATGTTGTTATCGGTGAGTTTACGCATATTTTTCCGAATGCGGTTATTATGAACGGAGCACGTATAGGTAATCATGTTCAAATTTTTCCGGGAGCTGTTATTTCTGCAGTACCGCAAGATTTAAAATATGCCGGTGAAAAAACAAGCGTCGAAATAGGAAATAATACAATTGTCAGAGAATGTGTTACAATTAACAAAGGAACTGCCGCAAAACAAAAAACCATTATCGGAACTAATTGTTTAATAATGGCTTATTCGCACGTTGCACACGATTGTATTTTAGGAAATCACATCATTCTTGCAAACGGTGTTCAATTAGCCGGAGAAGTTGAAGTTGATGATTATGCAATTCTGGGAGGCGGAACATTGGTTCATCAATTCACAAGAATAGGAAAGCATGTAATGACACAAGGCGGGTTATTATTAGGAAAAGATGTTCCTCCCTATGTTATGGCGGCAAGAGAGCCGGTGTCATTTGCCGGATTAAATTCCGTTGGGCTCAGACGAAGAAACTTTACCAACGAGCAAATTAATTCCATACAAGATATATACAGAATCATTTTCAGCAGCGGTTTAAATTATAAAGATGCTGTTGAAAAAGTTGAATCAGAAATTGAGGATTCTCCTGAAAAACAAATCATTTTAAGTTTTATTAAGCAATCGAACAGAGGCTTAATTGCCGGATATTCTGTTAAAAAGAATAAAAAATCTTAAATCGTTTTCAAAGTTTCATTTCCGGAATTTCACCCTCAATAATTAAATCGGCTTCCGTAGCTTTTTGAATTTCGCTGACACTTACACCGGGTGCTCTTTCAACTAATTTGAATCCGCGTTGGGTAAGTTCAATTAAAGCTAAATCAGTAACAATTTTTTTGACACACGAAACACCGGTCAGGGGTAGGGTACAGGTTTTTTTCAGTTTTGAATTACCGTCTCTGTCGGTATGTGTGGTAGCAACAATAATATTCTTTGCAGAAGATACTAAATCCATTGCACCTCCCATCCCTTTAACTAATTTGCCCGGAATTTTCCAACTGGCAATATCTCCTTTTTCTGAAACCTCAAATGCCCCTAAAACAGTTAAATCGATATGACCGCCTCTTATCATCGCAAAACTTGTAGCCGAATCAAAAAAAGAAGCTCCTTTTATGGTTGTAACTGTTTGTTTACCTGCATTAATCAAATCCGGATCGGCTTTTCCTTTTTCCGGAAATGTACCGATTCCCAGCAATCCGTTTTCAGATTGTAGAATAACATCCATCCCTTCAGGAATAAAATTGGCAACTAAGGTAGGTATTCCGATTCCTAAATTAACATAATATCCGTCTTGTAATTCTTGAGCAATACGTTTTGCTATTCCGTTTTTATCTAATGCCATAATTTTTTTGACTTTAAAATAGGTTATTGTGTGGTTTCAAATTCAATTCGTTTTTCATAATCTTTACCCTGAAAAATTCTTTGCACAAAAATTCCGGGTGTATGTATTTGATTGGGATTGAGTTCACCTAACGGAACAAGCTCCTCTACTTCTGCAATTGTTATTTTTCCGGCGGTTGCCATCATATTATTAAAATTATTTGCCGTATTGTTATAAATCAAATTACCGGCAGTATCACCATATTTTGCTTTTATTATAGCAAAGTCAGCTGTAAGGGCAAATTCTAATAAATGCATTTTCCCGTTAAATTCTCTCGATTCTTTACCTTCTGCAATCTCTGTTCCGTAACCGGCCGGAACAAAAAATGCAGGTATCCCGGCACCTCCGGCTCGTATTCGTTCTGCAAGAGTTCCTTGCGGAACCAATTCAACATCTAATTCTCCGCTTAAAAACTGCCGTTCAAACTCCTTATTTTCACCGACATATGAAGCAATCATTTTTTTTAATTGTTTGTCTCTTAATAAAACACCCAATCCGAAATCATCAACTCCGGCGTTATTTGATATACATGTTAAATCCTTAATTTTAAGCTTTGCTAACTCTTTCAATGTGTTTTCGGGGATACCGCACAAACCGAAACCGCCTAACATGAGTGTCATTCCGTCATTAATTCCGTGAAGTGCCTCCGTTGCATTTTTATAAACTTTGTTCATTGTTCTTAAATTAAAAAAGATGTTAATTAATATTCGCCGTTATCATCAATACTGTTGAAATAGGTATTGTCTTCAATCCCGTTTTGATTGTACTTACTGCAATCAAGCTCTACTTCGTCATACATTGCAGGTTTAGGAAACGGTTCTTTTGAAATTCCTAATTTTTCATTTTTATAAACTTTTTGCATATATAAAGCCCAAATCGGCAGAGCCATATTTGCACCTTGACCGTCAGCCGAATTTAAAAACCGAATACTGCGTTCCTCTCCTCCTACCCATACCCCGGTTACCAAATTCGGAACAATTCCTATAAACCAACCATCAGAATTATCATTTGTTGTACCCGTTTTTCCGGCTATTTCATTTGTAAACCCATATTTATATGACAATCTTGTGCTTGTTCCTATTTTTACTACTCCCATCATTAAATCAATCATTCGGTATGCGGTATTCGCATTCAGAGCCTCGCTTCGTTTAGCTTTAAATCTTGCAATTACATTTCCGTTTTTATCTTCAATTCGCGTAACAAATAAAGGTTCAACATGAATGCCTTCATTTACGTAAGTATCATATGCCCCGACCATTTCTGACAATTTTAAATCTGCCGAACCGACACATAATGAAGCAACCTCAGGAATATATGATTTGATACCTGTTTTATGTGCTATTTCCTTGATTCGTCTCGGACCATATTTTTTCATAACCCATGCAGAAATTTGATTCAAAGAAAGAGCTAAACCGGTTTTAAGCGAAATCATTTTCCCGTCTAATTTTTCATTCGGAGAATATTGAGGAGTATAAGTCGGAGGAACCTGCCCTTCGGGTAAATCGATAGTTACGGGAACATTCGGGACTAAATGACAAGGAGATAATTTATCTTCCATTGCAATTGAATAAACAAAAGGCTTAAAGGTTGAACCGACTTGACGCTTTGATAAAGATACATTGTCAAACCTAAAATAATCATAATCAATATCACCTACATATGCTCTGACGTAACCGGTTTGAGGCTCCAATGACATTAATCCGGCATGCAAAAAGAATTTATAATACCTTATTGAGTCTGCCGGAGTCATAACAGTATCCTTGTCTCCTGTCCAAGAAAAAACTTTCATTGCTACGGGTGTATTGAATGATTTTTCAATTTCAGAGGAATCTGCTTTTAAGTCGTATTTTAAATGTCTATAGCGTTCACTTCTTTTTTTTGCTGTATTCAAAATCATGTCTATATCTTTATCTGATACTTGCCATGCAAAAGGAGCATTTTTCCTTCCTTTATGTCGTTCATAGAATAAGGGTTGCAAATATCCTCCCATGTGCTCTTTAACCGCTTCTTCTGCATAAGTTTGCATGTTTGAATTAATGGTTGTATATATTTTTAGCCCGTCTTTATAAATATCATAATTTTTACCGTCAGGTTTTGTATTTTTATTACACCAACCATATAATTCGTTATTAACCCATTCAACCGAATCTTCCAAAAATTTATTATAGTTGTTTTCATAGGAAGCCAATTTCTCTTTGTATTTTTTATATTCCTTATCTTTCCATGTTAAATTATCAGGTTTTTTAGGCTTAACAGGAGCTGTCGGTTTCTTTTTATACATCAATAAACGAATATATTCTCTGAAATGTCTGGCAATCCCCTTAGTGTGTGATTGTACGCTGTAATCTAAATCTATGGGCAAATTTTTTAAGGAGTCATAATAGGATTTTGGCTGTTGTTTATAACCATGAAGATCTTCTAATTTATTTTGATATTTGTAGATTTGGTTCAAAACGGTATTTCTTCGATGTAACGAATTTTTCGGATTCAGTTTCGGACTATACAATGTGGGGGCTTTTAAAATACCTACCAAAACTGCAGCTTCTTCTAATTTTAAAGAATCAGGACTGGTATTAAAAAAAGTCCTTGCAGCTGATTTAATACCAAATGCGTTACTGCCGAAATCGACTGTTGTTAAATACATTGCAATTATTTCCTGCTTAGTATAGTTTCGTTCTAATCTGACAGCTGTTACCCATTCTTTGAATTTTGTAATAATTAAATCAGCTTTACCCGGAAGTCCGGTTTTATACTCCGACGAATCACGTCGCATATTATATAAATTTTTTGCTAACTGCTGTGAAATTGTACTCCCTCCGCCCGACAAATCAAGAGTTAAAATACCCTTTATAACTCGAGTCAATGCTCTGGCATCAATTCCCGAATGACTATAAAACCGAACATCTTCAGTAGCAACTAATGCATTTAAAACATTCGGAGAAACTTCTTTGAAATCTACAATACCTCTGTTCTCTCTAAAATATTTACCCAATAAAACTTGATCGGCAGAATAAATTTCAGTTGCTAAGTTAGTTTTTGGGTTTTCTAATTCTTCAAAATCGGGTAATTTACCGAAGACCTCCAAGTTAATAAATATAAACATTAATATCATAAGACCTATCGGTGTTAAAAAAATTATCCGGAAGATGCGTTTATATTTTTTGAATTTATCAATAGTTTCCATAGATGAGATTCAATTTTATTTTAAACCGTAAAATTACAAAAAAAAAGATAATTGTAATTTGTATTCATTTTAAATTTCATGCAAATCGTTTGAAACTTCCTGAAAAACTGACTTTCAGAAAAATATATTCAGAAAAAATTTGACCGGTGATTTTTATTTACTTTATTTTGCACTTTTAAAAATGTAAAATTACATCTGATAAGAGAATAAGATATGAGCAAAAACTTAGTAATTGTTGAATCTCCGGCTAAAGCAAAAACAATTGAAAAATTTCTGGGAAAAAATTACACGGTTAAATCAAGTTACGGACATATCCGCGATTTAGTCAAAAAAAACTACGGAATTGATATTGAAAATAATTTTCAACCGGAATATATGGTAATGCCGGACAAAAAGAAAGTAATTACCGAATTGAAAAAGGAAGTTAAAAATGCTGATTTGGTATTATTAGCATCCGATGAAGATCGTGAAGGAGAGGCAATTGCATGGCATTTATATGAAGTTTTAGATTTAAAAAATAAAAACACAAAACGAATCGTTTTTAATGAAATAACCGATACTGCAATAAAAAATGCCGTTAACAACCCCGGAGATATCAATTTAGATTTAGTAAATGCTCAACAAGCTCGCAGAATTTTAGACCGATTAGTAGGTTTTGAACTCTCTTCTGTACTGTGGAAAAAAGTTCAGTCAAAATTATCTGCCGGTAGAGTACAATCCGTTGCTGTCAGAATGTTAGTTGAACGAGAACGAGAAATTATAAATTTTATTCCTGAAACGTACTTTAAACTTATCGGAGAATTTGACATTTTTGATAAAAACAGAACAACATCAGTTCTTCTTTCTGAACTTTCTGAAAAATTAAAAGACGAAAAGGATGTTTTAAGTTTTTTCAAAGAAATTAATAATGCCGAATTTATTATTTCACAAGTTGAAACAAAACCCGGCAAACGTTCACCCGCCCCACCGTTTACAACATCTTCTTTACAACAGGAAGCAAGCAGAAAGTTAGGATTCCCCGTTGGTAAAACAATGACAGTCGCACAAAAATTATATGAAAACGGTCATATAACATACATGAGAACCGATTCATTTAATTTGTCCGATGTAGCAATAAATACAGCAAAAGAATTTATAATAAAAGAATTCGGAAAAGAATATCATTCCAAACGAATTTATAAAACAAAAACAAAAGGGGCGCAAGAAGCCCATGAAGCAATTCGCCCGACATACATTCAAAACAAAACTGTTTCAGGTTCATACGATGAAGTCAAATTGTATGATTTAATAAGAAAACGAACAATTGCCTCTCAAATGAGTGATGCCGAATTTGAAAAAACAAATATTGTTATAGATTTTAAACATCCCGAATATACTTTTGAAACCTCCGGTGAAGTCTTAGTTTTTCCCGGGTTCCTTAAAGTTTACACTGAAGATTCATATTTTAAAAAAGAAACAGAATTATTACCTCCGGTAAAAATCGGTCAAATTATTCAATTGAACGAAATAAATGCCGAACAAAAATTTACTAAGCATCCGTCAAGATATTCAGAAGCATCATTGGTTAAACAACTTGAAGACAAAGGAATAGGTCGTCCTTCAACCTATGCTCCGACAATTTCAACCATTCAAAACAGAGGCTATGCAGTAAAAGAATCCAGAAACGGAGTTGAAAAAGAAATTTTACACCTTATATATAAGACCGACAAAAACATTACTAAAAAAATTTTGCTTAAAGAAGTCGAAGCTGAAAAAAACAAACTGTTCCCGACAGATATTGCTATGGTTGTTACCGATTTCCTAATAGAAAACTTTGACAATATCATTGATTTTAATTTTACCGCAAATGTTGAAAAAGAATTTGATGATATCGCAGAAGGCGAAATCGTTTGGTATAAAATGATAGAAAAATTCTACAAAGAATTTAATCAAAAAGTACAAACAACCCTAAAAGACGCCGAAAGAAATACCGGAGAGCGAATACTCGGATTACACCCAATAACCGGTAAGCAAATTTCGGTAAGAATCGGAAAATACGGTCCGATAGTGCAATCAGGAACTATCGGTGACAATGATAATTTACAATACGCAAGTTTAAATAAAGATCACTATATTGAAACAATCAGCTTAGAAGAAGCTATAGAAATTTTGGAAAATTCCGGAAACGGAAAATTTTTAGGTGTTGATACCGAAACCGGCAAAAATGTTTATGCTCGTTTTGCCCGATTCGGAGCAATTGTTCAATTGGGTGAAACCGGTGAAAAAGATGACAAACCCAAATACGCAGGTTTAATTAAAGGCATGACAATTGATACCATTACTCTTAAAGAAGCACTAAAATTATTAGAATTACCGCGTTATATAGGTGATTTTGAAAATAAAAAAATTATTGCGGCTGTCGGTAAATTTGGCCCCTATATCAGCCACGATTCAAAATTTGTATCGCTTAAAAAAACAGATAATCCTTTAAATATAACATTAGAAAGAGCTATTGAGCTGATTGAAGAAAAAAGAATTTCAGACGAAAAAAGAATTATTAAAGAATTTACTGAAAATTCAGATGTAAAAATTATTAAAGACCGATGGGGAAAACCATGCATTTTTTATAATAAAAAATATATACGTATTAACCCAAAAACTAATCCCGAAACATTAAACCTATCTGAATGTTTAAAACTGATAGAAGCTGAAATGCCGTTAAAAAAAACGAATACTAAGAAACCCGTTACTAAAAACAAAAAGAAAAAATAAATTTTCAATGATTAAAACTATTTCTGATTTTATTAATCCTGTTAAAACAGACTATTATAATTTACCTGATTATAAGGGAAAAGATTTATTATTCTCCGAAGTTAATTTTTATAATCCGAAAAAATCAGAAGAATTACCAAAGAAAATTGACATCGCAATAATCGGCATCTCTGAAGACAGAAATTCTTCACATCCCGGCTCATCTTATGCTCCGGCTGAAATTCGAAAAGAACTTTATAAATTATATGCATCCTCAAAAATAAATATCGTAGATTTCGGAAACATTAAAAACGGCAAAACTGTTAAAGACACATATTTTGCAATAACAGAAGTCATATACGAATTATTAAAAAAAGAAATAATCGTAATTGTTTTGGGCGGCAGTAAAGATTTATTTTTTCCTATTTGTAATGCATACGAAAAAGGTTCAAAAAATTTTAGCCTTTGTGTAGCCGAACCCAAATTTTCTTTAAAACAAGAAGGAGAAGTTTTTAATGACACAAATTATTTAACCGAAATCATAGAAAAAAATACAAAATTATTTAATTACACAAACCTCGGATACCAAACCTATTACAACTCTTCATCTTCAATTAATTACATACATCAAAAATACGAAGCACTAAGATTGGGATTATCTCGCACGGATTTGCGTGTCAATGAGCCTTACATCAGAGATGCCGATATATTCGGCATTGATTTGGCTGCAATAAAAAAAACAGACGCTCCGGGTGTTATTCCCTGCTCAATTCACGGTTACTACGGCGAAGAAATCTGTCAATTAGCAAAATATGCCGGATTAAGCGACCGCACATCGGTTTTGGGTATATTCAATTTAAATCCTACGGTTGATATTAACAATCAAACCGCAGAACTCTCCGCCCAAATTATATGGCATGTTATTCAAGGAATAGCATACAGAACAAATGAAATACCATGCAACACGTCAGATAAATTCAGACGATACATCGTTAAAGTAAGCGGTATAAACCAAAACATTAATTTCATCAAAAGCCTTAAAACCGGCCGCTGGTGGTATGAAATTATCCACAAAACAAAAAAGGAAGAAAAATATAAATACATTTCTTGTTCATTTGAAGATTATATCAAAGCTTCCGGAGACGAAATTCCGGAAAGGTGGTGGAAATTTTACAAAAAATTAATTTTATAAACATTACACCGCTAACCCCTTATTTTCAAAAGAAAAACGATGATTTATAACACATACTGTAAATAAAAAATTTGCCGAATTAATATAATTTTAATCAAAAAAAAGAGTTTATTAAAAAAAATATTATTTAATTTGTATTAATGAAGAAAATATTTCTATTAATAGCATTGTCTATTTTTTCAACGGACATATTTTCACAACAAGATCCGCAATTTGCCCATAACAGTCATAATCTGTTATTTACAAACCCTGCTTATGCAGGAATGACTGACGGAATATGTGCATCTGCAATAAGCAGACAACAATGGGTTGGATTTGAAGGTGCTCCGATAACTACTTTAGCAGGAATACACACTAAAGTAAAGTTATTCGGAATAACTTCAGGAGTCGGATTAACAATAATGGATGACAGATATGAGTTTGAAAAAAATTTTCAAGCAAAGCTAGCATACTCATATCATAAAAGAATCAGTTCTGGTGTTCTTGGTATTGGTGCAGACTTAGGTTTTATCAATAAAGATTTAAAAGGAGAATGGAAATATCCCGATCCTGACGGAAGTTCAGACCCATTTATTTTTATAAATGAAGGCGGAACAAAAGCCGCATTCTTATTTGATATGGGTATTGGTGCTTATTATAAAATCGGCGAAAAATTTTATGCCGGGTTTTCCGTTTCGCATATTTTACAACCGAATATAAATTATTTTAACATTAACTCGGCATCATTTTTGAGAAGACATTATTTTGCAACTGCCGGTTATAATTTCAGGCTTTTAAACAGCCCTGTTGAAATGCAACCTTCAGTTTTTGTTAAGTTTGACGGAACGAAAATGCAATACAGCGGAAATATTTCTGCTCTGTACAATAAAAAAATACGCATCGGCGTTACGTATAGGAATCTTGAATCGTTTATTCCTATGATAGGTATAGATTTAATAGGCGGATTAAAAATAGGATACGCATACGAAATTCCGATTACAAAATTAATAACAGTCAGTAAGGGCTCACATGAAGTTTTTGTCGGTTATTGCTTTGACTTTTGGGGTACAAATAATAATTATAAATACAAAAGCATACTTTATTTATAGAAAAAACATATTTAATTTAATAACACAGGTATCATGAAAAAGTTAATTATTTTATCTTTTGGTTTTGTTGCATTATTAATCGCAAGCTGCGGAGGAAACAGCAGTCAAGGAGAACTTGTCGGTGTAGGTGATGCCGGCGATTGGTTTGAACCCACTCCTTACGGAATGGTTTTTATACCCTCAGGAAGTTATAATATGGGCTTAAACGATCAAGATATAACTTATGCGCACACGTCTCAATCAAAAACGGTTTCTATTGACCCTTTTTGGATGGATGAAACAGAAATCACAAACAGCGAGTATAAACAATTTGTTTATTGGGTCAGAGATTCAATTGCCAAAAGATTATTATTAGCTAACGATTTTGAAGAATTTAAAAGAGAAATAGACCCCGAGGTTCTTACCATTCTTGAAGCTGACGGATACGATCATGAAGATGCTCAAAATTGTTTCTTAAATTGGGATATTGAAGTTGATTACAATAGAGCTGACGAAGAATTCCAAACAGCTTTAAATGAACTATTTTTACCTTCACATGAACGCTTCTACAAACAAAAAGAAATTGATACACGCAAATTAATTTTTTCATACGAATGGGTTGATTTAAAACAAGCTGCTAATCGTAATAATAAATATTATTTTGATGAAGATTTTACCGGAGGTGAATACAAAGGTAATGTCGTAAATTCAAAAGGAGAAACTGTTCCTGTAAAAGACCGCTCTGCATTTATTATGCAAGATAAAATTGATGTTTATCCCGACACATTAGTTTGGATGAGAGATTATACCTATTCATATAACGAACCTTTCGCAAGAAGATACTTCTGGCATAGTGCTTATAATTCTTATCCGGTTGTCGGTATTACATGGAAACAAGCAAATGCTTTTGCAATTTGGAGAACCGATTTAATGAGAAATTATAATAAAGCCAACGAATTACCGGTGTACCAAGATTATCGATTACCTACAGAAGCTGAGTGGGAATATGCAGCCAGAGGCGGTTTAGATCTCTCAATGTATCCTTGGGGCGGTATTTACACAAGAAATGTACACGGTTGTTTTATTGCTAACTTTAAACCACTCAGAGGACGTTACGGTGATGACGGAGCAAACAGAACTCTTGAAGTTAAAAGATTTGCACCTAATGAATACCACCTATATGATATGGCCGGTAACGTAGCAGAATGGACAAGTAACGCTTTTGATGAATCAGCTTATAGTTTTACACACGATTTGAATCCCGATTACAGATATAATGCAAAATCAGAAGACCCACCGGCATTAAAACGTAAAGTTATCAGAGGCGGTTCTTGGAAAGATGTTTCTTACTATATGCAAGTCGGAGCCAGAGCATACGAATACCAAGATACGGCTAAGTCTTATATCGGTTTCAGATGTGTCAGGTCATATATGGGAAGTGACGATTATGCTTGGGATGTTAATAATTTTTAATTCAAAACGACAGTACGCATAATTTAATTTTATACAAGGTATTTTTAGTCGTATTCTGAAAATACCTTGATTATTTAAAAAAGTTTAATGAATAAATTTTGTTTTATATTTATTTTTTTTTAATTTTATACGATATTTTAAAAATTCAAATTATTATTAATTCTAAATTTTGATATTATGGCTAATTTCACAGAAAGTCACAAGTGGAAAGTTTACATGAAGTACTTATACGGATGGGGTGCTTCAATCGTTTTGGTCGGTGCATTATTCAAATTAACACACTGGCCCGGTGCAACTGCAATGCTGACAGTAGGACTTATTACAGAAGCAATTATTTTCTTTTTCTCAGCTTTTGAACCATTACATGAAGAATTGGATTGGACATTGGTTTACCCCGAGTTAGCAGGATTAGACGGAGCAGTAGAAGTACACGCACACAAAGAAGCAGTAAAAACTTCATCGTCAGATGCAATCACTAAATTTAATGCAATGATTGAGAAAGCCGGTGACACAAATGTATTTGAAAAATTTGGAAGCGGAATCGAAAATCTTAACCAAAGAGTTTCTCAAATGTCAGACATTACAGATGCCTCAGTTGCAACAAATGAATATACTAAAAACATGAAGGGCGCAGCCGGAGCGGTAGGAAATTTAATTGAGTCATATAATAAATCTGCCGAAGCAGTCAGTTATTCCGCAGACAGCTTATCCGATTCTTTTAACACAATTTCTCAAAAAGTAAGCGACGGCGGAAATGACTTTTCTGATGCTTATAAACGTTTAACCCAATCAATGGATTTGGATTTTTCAGCACTTCAAGAAGGAAATTCAGAATATAACGGACATATCGGTAAATTAAATAAAAATCTTGCTGCATTAAATGCTATTTTTGAATTACAATTAAATGAAACTGACTTAGAGCAAATGATGATTGATTTACAAGGTTCGGTTGAGCATTCAAAAAAATATAATAATGAAATTACAAAATTAGGACATAAGCTTGAAGCTCTTAATACTGTATACGGAAACATGCTAAGTGCAATGAATATTAAAATGGACTGATCCTTTTTATTATCTTGAATTTTATTTATTTGATAATTTAAAAAATACAGATTATGAGTCATGGTAATTTATCACCAAGGCAGAAAATGATTAACATCATGTACCTTATCCTCACGGCTTTGCTTGCAATGAACGTGTCGGCAGAGGTTTTGAATGCATTTGTCTTGGTTAACGATAGTTTAATTAAAACAGAAAAAGGTATTACTGCTAAAAATTCTGACATATACTCAGAATTAGGTTCAAAATATGAAGCTAATAAAAATAAAGTAAAACCATGGAAAGATAAAGCAGATATTGTTCAAACTCAAACAAAAGAAATGGTTGAATATATTTCTGCTTTACAAAAAGATATTCTTGAGTTTGCTGATGAAGATTATAAATCGTTTTTAGACAACGGAACAAAGGTTATTGAAAAAAAAGACGATAGAGAAGGTCCTTTATTTGTAATGTTGGAAGATGAATCTCAAGGCAAAATCAGAGCATTGATTCTCAAAGAGAAATTGAAAGAATACAGAGAGAAAGTAGAATCTGTATTAGAAGGAGTACCGAATTCAGAAACTATTTTATCCGGTATGAAAGACAACCTAAGTACCGATGCGATTGTAGGACAAGAAGGAAAACCCGTTGATTGGGAAATTGCTAATTTCAATCAATTACCCTTAGTTGCCGTTATCACAATGTTAACTAAGCTCAAAACTGATATTTTAAATACCGAATCTGATGCTGTTACAAGTTTAATTTCGCAAGTTGATGCTAAATCTTTCAAATTTACTGAATTAAATGCAATTGTAAAATCTGACCAAGGTTTTGTTTTACAAGGGGAGAAATATGAAGCCAGAATTTTTATCGCCGCTTCAGACACATCTCAAGACCCTATTATTGAAATGGCAGACGGTACAATCTTGAAAACAGATTCAACAGGAAAGGGTATATTTATCGGTGCAACAGGTGCACCGGGTATAAAGCCGATAAAAGGTAAAATTAAAGTTTTAAAACCGGGTTCAGCAACTGAAATGTTGGAATTTCCCTTTGAGTCGGAATATCAAGTTGCCGTACCAAGCGTAAGTGTCTCTCCGACAGCTATGAACGTGTTTTATATCGGTGTTGATAATCCTGTTGAAATTACAGCAGCAGGAACGCCTGCCGATAAAATAAATGCGAGCATGTCAGGAGCAGGTGGAACAATCACTCACAAAGGCGGTTCGGCTTATAATGTAAAAGTTAAAACACCCGGAACAACCAATGTTAACGTTTCAACTAACGGAAGAGGTTTAGGTTCAAAGGAATTCAGAGTTAAGTCTTTACCTAATCCGATAACTACAATCGGTGGTCCGACTGCTACATTTTTCAAAGGCGGAAGTATCCCTCAATCTACATTATTGGCTTTGAGCGGAATTAACGCTACTATGGAAAATTTTGATTTTGCACTAACATTTAATATTACTCAATTTTCCTTATCATGCAGTATAGGAGGTTTTGATGAAAGTGCTCCGTCAAACAGCAGAAACTTTACAGCTCAACAAAAAGCAATCATTAGAAAAGCAAAAAAAGGAAATCGTGTTATTATTGAAGAAGTAAGAGCATCAGGACCTGACGGGCAAACAAGAAAAATTAACGATCTTGTTTTAAAATTATTATAGTTTTTTAACAAGAAATGAAATATAAACAAAAAATTTACGTTTAACTATTAAGTATTAATTAATTTAATAGTTAATCGATAAATTAAATCAAAAATTATATCCGAATGAAAAAAACTTTGTATTCATTATTAGGACTATTTTTATTGTTGTCCGTTACTGATATAGCTTCAGCACAAGTGGAAGGTGTGTATATAAGAGAAACGACAGAAAAGAGAAAACCTATACCGTTTCAACACATTAGAGAGGCTGATGTGATGTGGTCCAAAGTAATTTGGCGACGTGTTAATTTAACAGAAAAAAGAAATCTTTCTCTATTTTATCCTACTTGGGATATGGAAGATCGCAAAAGTTTAATTCAATTAATGATGTGGGGAATTAAAAATAAAAGTTTAACTCCCTTTGAATCAGATGATTTTACAACACAATTGACATCTAATGAAATCGATCAACGTTTCGGAGCAGGAATTGATACAACATACGATTACGATCCTGAAACCGGAGAAGCTATTCCTTTAATTACAAAACGTCCCGCCGATATCAGTGAAGTAAAAGAATTAATGATAAAAGAGCGATGGATTTTTGATAAACAGCGTTCTGTTATGGAAGCGAGAATTGAAGGTTTATGTCCTATTCGCGTTTTTTACAGAGAAGATGATTTAGACCAAGCTGAAACACGCTATAAGCAGTTATTCTGGGTATATTTTCCTGAAGCAAGAAATATTTTTGCAAGTCAGGCAATTTATAATGAAAATAATCAATCTATGGAATTATCTTATGATGATTATTTCTTAAAAAGAATGTTTGACGGGTATATTTTTAAAGAATCAAATGTTTACGCTGACAGATTAATTCAAGAATATGCAACCGGTTTGGACGTTCTATTAGAATCGGAAAGAATTAAAGATGAAGTGTTTAGCTATGAACACGATTTATGGGAATTTTAAGAAAGAATTAATAATAATTAAAAAAACCTCGTTCCGCAACGAGGTTTTTTTAATTCCGGAAAATGTTAAATGATAAAAATCATTCTTCTGTGTGGTTGAAAATGTGTATTTTTGTGTAAATTAGTGAACAGTAATTTTTTAATAAGCTACGTTTCATCCAATTATTAATTTTCTAATTCATAACATAGTAACATGAAAAACAATTTGTTCGGAGAATTTAATCCGGTTAATGCCCAACAATGGAATGAGAAAATTATACAGGATTTAAAAGGAGCTGATTATGAAAAAACCCTTATTTCAGAAAACATCGAAGGAATTAAAATCTATCCGTTTTACTCACCGGAATCACTGAACAAATTTAATATTACTGAACAATTACCGGGTGAATTTCCCTATTTGCGAGGCACAGAACAAAAAATTCCAAAACAAATAATACGTGAGGATTTTGTTGTAAATGACTTTGAAAAAGCCAACAAAAAAGCTCACCTGCTAATTTTAAAAGGTGTAAATTCTTTTGGATTTATTATTGAAAAACCGTTTAAGGATATTGATGACTTCTCAAAGTTATTTCAAGACATTAATTTATCAGAAACAGAAATTAATTTTATTTCAAATTACAACCATAATTTAATACTCTCATTACTTATTGATTATATTAAAATAAACGAAATTAATCCGAATACAATTTTCGGTTCTTTAAATTTTGATCCGATAGGAAATAAAACTATTTCTACAAAGGAATCTGACAATTCAGATTTTGATTACTCACAAGAATTAAATACTCTTTTTAAACAAGATATAAATTTCATACCTAATTTTAAACTGCTGACAGTAAATGCAAGTCATTTTAAAAACGCCGGCTCAAGCAGCGTTCAAGAACTTGCATTTGCCTTATCTGTCGGTGTTGAATATTTATCCAATATTCAGGCTAAAAACCCCGGAAGTTTTGCACCAAGAATCTTATTCAAATTCGGCATTACTTCTGATTATTTTACCGAAATAGCAAAACTAAGAGCAGCACGATTGCTATGGGCTAAAATTATTGAAGCTTATCAAACTCATTCGCTTGAAGAATCTAAAATGAATATTCATTCAGAAACGTCAGAATATAACAAAACAATTTATGACCCGCATGTAAATATACTAAGATGTACAACAGAAGCGATGTCGGCAATTATAGGCGGGACAAATTCTTTATACATAAAGCCTTATAATACAACTTTTGAAGCATCTAATGAGTTTTCAGAGCGAATTGCAAGAAATATTCAAATTATTTTAAAAGAAGAATCGCATTTTAATCAATTTACAGATCCTGCCGGAGGTTCCTATTATATAGAATATTTAACAGAAAAAATTGCTGAAAAATCGTGGAATTTATTTTTAGAAATAGAGGGGTACGGCGGTTATTCAACTGCTTTTGATAAAGGGTTTATTAAAGAAAACATTGAATTGCTTACAAATAAAAGAGATGAGAATTTTGCCCTGAGAAAAGAAATATTGCTTGGTATCAATCAATATCCGAATCAAAAAGAGCAAGCAAAAGTTCAAAGCAAAAAAAGTCATAAAACTGATAATAAGTTAATAAAAGTTTATCGAGTGGCTGAAAAATTTGAAGAAATTCGTCAAAAAACAGAACGTTCAAAAAAAAGACCCAAAGTGTTTTTATTTACGATAGGAGACGCGATAATGCAGAAAGCCGGAGCAGTGTTTTCAGAAAACTTCTTTGCATGCGGCGGCTTTGAAATAATTAAGAATCCAAGTTTTAAATCTGTAAAAGAGGGAATCTCCAAAGCAAGAAAGTCAAAAGCCGAAATAACGGTTATATGCAGTTCTGATGATGAATATCCGGATATCGTTCCGGTAGTATTTGAGCAAATGAAAGAACAAACGATTATTGTTGTTGCAGGCTATCCAAAAAATAGTATTAATGCTTTACAAAATTTCGGCATCAAACACTTCATTCACTTAAATTCAAATATTATTAAAGAATTAGCTTTATTTCAGAAGGAATTAGGAATATAAGCAATCAGCATATTACTTTTAAGTGAGTGTTTCGCCGTTCACACCATGACTTGCGGGTGTGAGCGCTTATCATTTAATTTTTTTTCTTTATTGAATCAAAATCTTCTTTTCGTTTCCAAAAAACAAAAGAATCAAATTTTTTACGTAAAACAAAACCGAGCCCTTGCGTGTAATCGCCTTCATTTTCTCTTCCGTCATTTGCTTTATTATAGACTTTAGCTCTAATATTTCCTTTGCGATTTAATTTTGCTTCTAACTCAAATTCACCCACATAGTTTTCTTGATTCGTACTTATTTCATTGCCACCGAGACCAAGCCCGCCCTTATATGCTAACCAATTTCCGAATGCCGTACCGGAAACAGTAATTCCGTATTCATCCGTTGTGTTTTCTTGTCCTTTTTCATAGATTACGTTGAAGTCGATGTCGTTAACTAATTTTTCTAAAATATTATTGAGTTGTCCGGTTAATAAATCGCCTGTTATAGGTGTTGCTTCACTGATTCCGGGTGTTCCGCCACCCTGCGACAGAAATTTTCTTTGAATAAGTAATGACAGAAATTGCTGATTGATTTCATTTTCGTCAAACGAATTTAATTTATTGGTATATTTGGTATTAACATTTTCAGAAAAATCAATATCTAAATCCAACTTCGGATCGAGTAAATTTTCTGTCAGATTTAATTCGCAAACAACATCCGATTTTACAATTGGCTCGGTTTCCTCTGTTTTTATTAAAGAATTTAAGGGAACATTTTCTATTTTATGTACAGCTGTAATGTCAACAATTGCATCTTCAGGATCGCCTGACCAAATTATTTTACTTCCTTTTTCTACATTAAAATTGGTAGAAAACAAATCTAAATCTAATTTATAAATTCCTTTTTCAATAATATAGGTTCCGAACATATTAAAATTGCCTTCCTTATCTAATGTTAAATTTAAACCGCCTTGTCCGTTTGTAACAATATCGCCGCTTCCGGTTGTTATAATTTGTATTTGTGCATCGGGTGTTACATTAAATTTAATATTCATGCTAAATCCTTTTATATCAACACTGTAGTTGTTGCTGCCCTCAGATATATTGTTCAAACTTGTATCTTTTGATACGAATCGTATAAAATGTTTTTCTTCTTCGGGAGTTTCGTTTGTAGAAATAGGGATAAAAACATAAGTTTCTTTTTCGGTTGTTATTTCAGCATCTAATTTTAAATCGTCAAACGGACCTGAAATATTTAAGTTGCCTGTGCCGTATGCAATACCGTAAAAGTAGGATGAATCTGTGGGATTCAAATTCATTAATTTTAAATTCTGTGCATCAATATCTAAATCAAGTTTGAAATTTTTAAAGCTGTTGTGAGTTATTTTACCTTTTAAATTCCCGGTTTCATTTTTATTGCCGCTAATAATTTGTGTCGGCATAATCGTTATTTCATTGTTTGTAAATGATACATCCATATCACTTATATTATAAAATGTGTTCAAATATTTTAATAAGCCGGTTGTTTGTTTTAATTTGATATTTCCGAAAAATGACGGATTGCTTGGTTTTCCTGTAATATGAATTGCTCCTGTCAGATATGCCGTGGGATTAAATTGGGTGTATTCTTTGTAATATTCTTCAAAAGTTTTTAAGAGTATGCTCCTTATATCAACAACAAAATTTAAACTGTCTTTATCGGGCCAGTAGTCGCCATATATGGTATCGTTCATAAATTGATTTTTAGCTCCTTTTAAATTGTAGGCATTGGCATGAATTTTATTTTCATCAGTAACCCAAAAACTATTTAAATAAAAATTTCCGAAATTTATATCGTTAATATTCAAAAACATAATCGAGTCTTTTGTGAAAACTAAAGGGTCTTCATATAATTGTGCTAAAATTGTACTGCCGTTAAGTTCTCCTTCAATTTTAAAATCATTGGGTAACAAGGCTTTAAAATTAGATAAATTAAGATTTTTATATTCAGTAAACAGAAAATCACCCGGATATTTCGAAATATTTCCGTCAATTAATATTTTTTGATTATTATGTTTAAACAACAGATTATCAATGCTTATCAAACTGCTGTCAATTTTAATATTCGCATCATTAAACGACCATAAAACATCATTTACATTTATTTCTGATTTATCCAGAAAACAATTAAAATATGTTTTTTGAATACTGTTTTTCTCAAGTTTTATAAGTCCTGAAATATTTGCCGAAAAATTTGAGCTGTCTTTAAAATTGTTCCAATCTAAATTAAAATTTATGCTGTCGTTAATAAAATCTCCTTCTAAGTTCACGTTTTCAAGAAACAACGATTCGGAGGCAAAAACTTTTGAACCGCCTATCCCGCCGAATATTTTCTTGTTTTTGTTGTAGGCTATTAAATAAAAATCTTCTATAGTGTATTTTTTATAATTAAACTCTTTTGAATTTAATGACAGATTAAATGTTTCTTTTTCATGGTCATAAAACCCGTATAGCTTTGTGTTTTCAGAAATTTTATAGTCAGGAAAAAATAAATCCGTCAAATATTTAGGATTTTTAATGTCGGCTTCAATATTTAAAATTCCGTAGTTTTTATTTTCAATTTCTGAATTTGTGTTGACATCTGCTGTTATATTTTGATTATTTAGTTGAGTTATTAACTGTTTAAGTGATGCATAGGTATCTGACGCATTGTTGGTTGTAAGAATGTTAATATCTATAGCATCAGAGCGTAATAAAATTTTCTTTTCCTTAATCTCGGTGTTTTCGGTATAAAATCCGTCAATTTTTATTGTTTGTATTTTTATTAAAACACTGTCTCTTTTATAAACTAAGGGACTTAAAAAATTAACTCGCCCGTTGAAGTCTTCAAATGTAAGACCTTTAAATGTTGCTTTTGTTCTAAATTTTATAAATGAGTCATCCTTTGCATTATTAAAATTGAGTGCTTTTAAATCGGCATAATTCACCGCTGCCACAATATTAACAGCCGGAATTTCGGTAAAAAAGTCTATGTTTCCGTTAATTTGTGCATCTATTTCTTTTTGGTTTATGAATATACTGATGCTGTCAATTTTTTTGTCATTTAATTCTGCATATAAATCAATATCTTTATATAAATATTTTTTGAAATGCAATTCATTTACTTTACCGAATGTTTTTAACTTAATTTTTTTATTCTTGTCTATTGTCAGATTTACTTCTTGGTTAAAGCTCATTTTTCCGAAATCCTTACTGTTAAATGTTTCGGCAAGGTTTAATTCTGTTCCTGATAAATTTCCTTTTACTGAGTAATTATCAAACGAGTCACGTTTAGCAACTGCGGTTAAATTAATATTTCCGAAATTTCCCGAAAGATTTCCCTGACTAATAAAATTTGACATATTACCTTTTGTAATTCCGAAATAGCTTATTGATTTAATATTTTTAACGTAATCAGGTAAACCGGAAAACACAGCTTTTTTACCCGGAATTTTTAAGGTTTGAAACTTTTGAAAATCAACATTGAAATTTTTGACATCCGCAAAGAATGATGCCTCTTTTAAAGAACTGATGTTTTCAACTTTCGAATCTAAATTCAATTCAATAACATCTTCGTATTTTAAATTTATATTTTTTAGGTCGAATTTGTTTACGCAGCCGTTAATTTGCCCGGATATTGAAATATGTTCGTAATTTTCAGCGGTGTCTTTTAAAAAAAACTTGAAATCCTTATAGGAAATAAAACTTGTTTTTTTTATTGAAACATTTGTATTTAACTTGTTTTTATAATCAGAAAAGTTATAGTTGTTTTGATAATTCAAATTTAAACTATCAAACATCAAAGCTGAATTTTTAGTCAGAATTTTTAATTCTTTTAAATGTATGTGCGTAGGTGTTAGGTCAATTTTATTGCTTATTAAGTTACGAAGATGAAAACCACAATGGTCTTTTGCACTAATTCTTTCTATATCAGAGGAAATATGATTATTTTCAATGCTAATTTGATTTAATGTTATATTAATCTCGTTCAATTTTAAATTCTCAAAATCTATTTGATTTGACTTTATACTATCAGAAACTTTCAGCGAAAATTTTGAATTATTTATTGCTAAGCGATTGCATTTCAGGTTAAAATCTTTTTTCGAATCGGTGGTATCATCTGATTGAATTGCATCAATAAAAAATTGAAGGTTTAATGTATCTTCTCCGATTTCATATAGGTTAAAAAACAAACCGTCAATTTTTACTTCTTTTAATGATATGTTATTGAAATCAGTTTGTAATCCTACGGGAACGATTGATAACTTGTTAACATATAATAATGTGTCTTTTTGTTTATCTTCAATATAAATTCCTCTAAAATCAAATCCTCTGAACAATCGAATTTTAACCTTATTTATTTTTACTTGTGTATGTAGCTTTTCAGATATTTTTTCAGTAAAATAATTTGCTATTTGAGTTTGGATATAGGGAGTTTGTAACAACAAAACCAAGGCTGTTATCAAAGAAAGTATCAGCAATACTATAAATAATGCAATTTTTCTTATTTTTTCTGTCCGTAATACATGCTTTTGCATATTTTTGCAAAATAATTATTTCTTATTCGATATAAACTGATTTATTAAGAATTTTATTGAATAAAAGTAAAAACTATTTTTTAAAGAAATGCCCGAATAAAAATTAAATTTATTAAATGAAACACCC
>DYOF01000125.1 GCA_020720665.1 Acetofilamentum sp.
TAACAATTAAAAAATTTGTAAAATAAAAAATCTAAATTTGCAAGAATTGAAACAAGAAGAGATGAATGAAATTAAAGGAGGAGAAACATTAGCCGATATAATTTCAAGTACTGCATCATCAGTGGTTGTCGGCGGAGCTGGCAGCGACGGAGGGGATGGTAACAGCGGTTTTGGAGGTGGGTTTGCCGCAGGTAGATACGGAGCTGCATAAATGGTTGAAATCCACTTTCGTATGTGTAAAAGTGGATTTCTTAAAATAGTATAAGCAATCTAATTAATTTTGTTGTTAATGATTATTCGTTCAATTTTATACATTCTGATTTTTTTTACGGCTTTTAACTGTAACGATACATCTGATTCAGAACTAAAAACTTTTGATAACGTTTTACTGCAAACTTTCAAAACGCCTTATGAGCTTCCTCCTTTTGATATAATTGAAGATACTGATTATATACCTGCGTTTAAAACAGCGATGCAAATTCATAATAGCGAGATAAATCAAATTATTAACAATACTCAAAATGCTACTTTTGAAAATACAATTGCCGTGTTTGATACTTGTGGTTTGTTGTTAAATCGTACGGAGGGAATTTTTAAAGCCGAAATCGGCACCGTTTATAATTTTAAACGACAACAAATTTTGGAAGAAATATTTCCTTCGGTTTCAAAGCACCGGGATAGTATTTATCAAAATGAATTATTATTTAAAAAAGCAGAACAAGTTTATAATAAATGCAAACATGAATGTGTTGCCGATGAAAAACAACTTTTAACAGAAATAATTTATAAGAAATTTATACAAGCAGGCGCGAAACTTGATTCTGAAAAGAAAAAAAAACTGACAGAAATCAATACCGAACTTTCGTTTTTAAGCATCAAGTTTTCTGAAAATTTAATGAAAGATAACGAGTGTTTTAAACTATTTATTGAAGATCGTTCAAAACTAAACGGACTACCGGCGGATTTTATTGAAAATGCCGCAAAACTTGCCAAAAATAAAGGTTTTGAAAAAGGGTTTCAAATTAAACTGAACAGAAATAATTATTATACTATTTTAAAATATGCCGAAAACAGAACGTTAAGAGAGGAAATTTTTAATGCATTTACAAAGCAAGGACGTAATAATAAGCTTGTTGTAAATAAAATAATTAATTTACGATTAAATAAAGCTAAATTATTTGGCTATAATACTTATTCAGAATATATCTTCAATACCGAAAACAGATTTTTAAAAACACCGGATGCGGTATTTCGTTTTCTCGAAAGCATAAAAAAATTGTATTTTCACCGATTAGGCATAAATACAAAAGAATTGCAACAATTGATTTATAACGAAGGGAATAAGTTTATTTTAAAACCGTGGGACAGACATTATTATTCAGAAAAATACAAACAAAGCATAATTAAAATTAATGAAGATGAATTATCTGAATACTTTGAATTAGAAAATACATTAAGCGGTTTATCTTTAATTATTAATAAACTATTTGATATCACCATTAAGGAACGATATGATTTACCTAAATTTGAAAAAAGTATAAGAACTTTTGAGTTTAAAGACTCTAAAAATGTACTTAAAGGAATTTTGTATGTTTCTTTTTATGCCGGAAATACAAATATCGATTATATCCGAAGGCAATTTTATAAAAAGAATAAACGTGTAAATCCTGTCGTAATTTCAAATTTCAATTTTTCAAAAAATATAAAAAACGGAAAAACATATTTAAGTTTAGAGCAAACAAAAGACTTGTTTCATGAATTCGGTCATGCCTTACATCTTCTTTTTAACGATTCACAGCATTATACAAAAACCGATTTAAGTTTTGCGTTTGATTTTGTGGAATTTCCATCGCAATACCTTGAAAATTACGCCATTAATGAAGAAAGTTTAAAGTCGTATGCAAAACATGATAAAACAGGAGAAAAGATTCCTGTCGAATTAGTTGAAGGGATTTGCAGATATGATGAGTTCAATAATAATTTTATAATGTCTGAACGTATTGCCGCAGCGTATTTAGACATGTATTTACATTCGCTGACTAAGGAGGGAACATATGATATTGATTCGTTTGAAAGAGATGTGATGAAGCAGATAAATCTTCCCGATGAAATTATTCCTCGATATTATTCAAGCTATTTTAATCCTATTTTCAGTGGTGATTATGCAGCAGGATATTATGGGTATCTGTTAACAAATAAAATTGCAAATTTGGGATTAAAAATTACCATTAATGATTTATGACAAAAGAATTTTTTTCATTTAACCCGGTTAGATTTTCTTTCCTACCGGCATTAATAATATAAGAGCATTACGGCAAAGAAAATTATTCGGATAATTTGGTTTCATAAATTCAGCCCGTTTTCAAGGAACAACAAAGCCAAAAAGAACCATTGATTGCCGTGTATAATCAAGGCGGTTGTATTATCCCTTGATTAATTTACGGTTAAGATTATTTTGCACACCTATTCACTATTCTTTTTGTTCGATCAATTTTCGAAGAAAATATATCTCTTCTTTTAGGGTTTGAATATGGTCTTTATCAGCCTGAAAAACATTATCGACATAAGCCTGCGGGTTTTCACTGTTTTGCTGATTAATGATTTTCCCTGCTTTTTCATTTATTAATTCAGAGACAGATGTTTTTAAAATAGCCGCAATATTTACAAGTCTTGTTATGCTTATACGGTCATCTGCTTTTTCCAATCTGGCATATGAGGGTTGTGTGATACCAAGCTCGTTTGCCATATTGTCTTGTGACAAACCGAGATGCTCTCTTGCTCTTCTGATTTTAGCACCTATATTATTCATATTTTATATAATTTTAGTTACAAAATTAATATTTAATAGATAATACGAATATATTTAAGAACAAATAGTTTTTATAATTGTACCTGTAACCTGTAAAGCAAAAAATAGTTTTGCTTATAACAAACAAATTAAAGTCATATATAAATCCATTAACATTTGGAAATTTTGTCATAAAAAATAATGGTGAAATTTACGCTGATATTAATGGCGAGGTTATTGGAGATATTAAAAATTCCGGTTTAAACAGTTTATTGAAGAAATCATTATTAAGTAATAAGAATTGGTTAAATGTAAGAAATAACTTCAAACCTTGCAAATCATGCTTGTTTAATGCAATTTGCCCTCCAATATCCGGTTATGAACATGTTATCGGTAAACCTAATTTATGCACAATCAATTATGAATAAGATTGTTTTAATTCTTTTATATACCTTCTTTAATTTATTTTCAAATTCCCAAAATTTGGTAATGAATCCAAGTTTTGAAAATTATTCTATTTTGCCTTTTGAAGGATCACAGTACTTGAGTGGCATAAAAAGTTGGACCTTGATAAAAGGATCTTCACAATATTTTCATAAAAACGGCGGAGAGTCGTCTGATGGTTTTGTTTTTAGGGTACCTTTTAACTGCATTGGTAATCAAGAAGCACGTTCCGGAGATGCATATATCAGTTTCATGGCTGTTAATCATGGCTCCGGTACTACGATTATACAAGGTAAACTGAAAGAACCGCTTAAGAAAGGCAGAAATTATTATTTTGAGATTTATATCAGCTTATGTGATAATTTCAATCTTTCTACAAGTAATTTATGGGTTTCATTTTCGGATTCTATTTTCCCTAAAATGGTATATAAAACATACTATCATAACATTACAAAGCAAATTGAAAATGAGCCAACCCGCTTTTATAAAGATCGCGGGGCTTGGGAATTGTTCTCGGGAAATTTTACTTCGAATGGCGGTGAAAAGTATTTTGCAATAGGAAGTATAAGTAAAGATATTAAACTTACGGGTATATCTAATAGGAACCATAGAGTTGAATTTTATTTAGACGATGCGGGCTTGTATGATATTACTGATGATACCGAATATATTCCCGGAGTGAAATTTATATTAAAAGATTTGTTGTTTGAAATCGGAGATTCTGCCTTAATTGCTCCTTCTTGCTATGAAATCAATAAACTTGTTAAATATTTAAAAAATAATCCCGAAAAAAAAATTGAAATATATGGTCATACAGACAATACAGGGGAAAATCTATCAAACACCAATTTATCTGAGGCAAGAGCAAGAGCAGTTCTTAAAAGAATAGCCCAATTAGGAATCGAACAAAGCAGAATGAAAATTTTTGGTTTTGGCAGCACAAAACCATGTGACACAAATAATACAGATGAAGGGCGAAAGAATAACAGAAGAGTAGAAATTTTAATTATTTAAAATATACTTTGTATGATAAAATTAACTTTTTTTGTGTTGTCCTTTTTATCCGGAATTTATTTGTATTCTCAAAATAACTTTATATTAAAAGGAAAAGTAACTGATTCTTTTAATAATCCAGCCTGTTTTGTAAGTATTAATCTATTAAATTATACAGATTCAAGTTTTTTAAAGAACACACATTCTGACCAAAACGGAGCATTTGAGATTAATAATATTCCACCGGGCAAATATCTCATCAGGACAAACTCAGAGGAATTTGAAACCAATTACATTTTATTGGGACTTAATAATGATTCAGATATTATTATTACAATGAAACCAATTGTTACTGAAATTGATGAAGTAATAATAACCGGGAAGAAAAAATTGTACGAAATTACCCCCGATAAAAGGATATATCTGACGGAAAATGATGAGAATATTCAAAATGCTTTTGCTTCTGATGCCGTTGAAAATGCCCCGGGTGTTTATACTGATATTGACGGGAACCTGATTTTCAGAGGAAAACCGGCAGAATTGTGGATTAACGGAAAACCGGCTAACAAAATCATCTGGGATATACCTGGTTATTTGAGCACCACTCCTGCCTCTCAGATTGAAAGAATTGAAGTAATAACAAATCCTTCGGCAAAATATTCGGCTACAAATGTTCATGTAATTGTCAACATAGAAATGAAAAAGGTTAAAAAAGACAATAACCTGTTAGTTGTCAGCGTTTTTGCAAATACTTTAAAAACAAGGGGGGCTTGGGTATCTTCTTTTATCACTAAAAAAAAAATTGATTTTAATGTTTTCGGGCTTGCTTCTTATTCTTATAAACCGTCAAATTCTTCAAATACCGGTTATACAATAATAGAAAATGATACAAATTTTTATTTTGAAAATACGGAAAATACAGAAAATACATTTCTTTTTCTCAAATTCGGAAGTGAATTGACGTATCGAATAAACGAAAAAATCTCAATTTCAAATTATGTATATTATAATTATTATGAAAGTGTTTATGATAAGAAATCGGAAAAACTAAGGAGATTCAATCAACCGTTTCATCTTAATATTGATTCACATTCTGAGAATATTAACAAATCTTTTTATAATCGTGTTACTTACAACCATAAAATAAACGGTAAACAAAAATTTGACATAATGTTTTTACCGGTTCTGGTAATTGAAACAAGACCGGAAGAAAGGTCTGAAAAAAATATGTATAGCAGTATTGAAACACGAAGAAGATCTGAAGCTGAAAACAAATATAACAACTATCAATTAACCGGTAATTATTATAATTCAATAAAGGAAAATTTGGAAATTACCGGCGGCTTTTATTTTAAACCTAAAAATGAAGGAACAGAGAAAAACGATGTTGATACAATATCATCAAGTTATAATAGTTGGTATCGAGATAATACCTTGAGTAAGAGCTTTATCAGCAATGAAGAATCATTTGAAGTATTTGCCGCATTGACGGGTTCATTAAAAAAAATAAAATATATTTTTGGAATACGGTATGAAAAAAACAAGTTTAAATTATACCATACGGTTCCTCAATATACCATAAGTAAGTTATATCAAAATTTATATCCATCCATTCAACTGTCATACGAAACAAAATCAGGTCACAATTTTTCTGCAGGATACAGCAGGAGAGTCGATACACCAATCCGATTCTTAAACCCTTATGTTGACAGATATGACAATGATGTTGTATTTTTCGGGAATCCAAATCTTGAATTTGCAATTATCAATAACTTTGAAGCAGCTTATTTTAAATCATGGGAAAAAGTAAATGTCACGGCATCAATATATAGTTCATACGTTAAAAATGACATAACTTCTGTTTCATATCAAATGTATGACAATTATTATCACCGGGATCTTGTTGCCGAAACTTTTGCAAATTGCACTCAAAACAATTTCACGGGTTTAGAGTTGGATATTACAGGTGATTTTTTTAAAAAAATTCATTATGACTTCTTTACAAATATATATCATAAAAAGATTTCAGGTTCATTTATGAATCAGAGTATTAAAGTTGATAATACTGTGATGAATACCGGAATAAATCTAAACTATAATATTTCAAAAAAAGTAACAATCACATTTAAACCCAATTACAGAAGTTCAGAATTAAGTTTTATTCAAAAAGAATATTCAAATTATTATGTTGATGCTTCTTTGAAATTAAATTTTTGGGAAAATAGGTTTGGTATGGATTTCCGAGTAAATGATTTTTTAAATACACGAAATAAAAAAACGGAATATTATCTTGATAATTTCTATTATTATTCATATGAAGACAATTCATATCAAAAAATTCAACTAAATTTATTATATAGACTTGGAAACCTGAGATATTCCGGTAAAGCAAAAATCAATCAACTTTCAAGATAATCCATAAAACGAATAAAAAACATTTAAAAATTGTCAA
>DYOF01000126.1 GCA_020720665.1 Acetofilamentum sp.
AAAAACAAGCATAATAAATAATATTAAACATTCAATTTGCAGATTATTAATTAATTATAAATTTTTAGACAGATGAAAATAACTCAATTTAACAAAAAACATAAAGAACTCGGCGGTAAAATGGTTGAATTTGCAGGCTTTGAAATGCCCGTAGAATATACCGGTGTTAATGATGAACACATCAATGTAAGAGAAAATGTAGGCGTTTTTGATGTGTCGCATATGGGCGAGATTTGGGTAAAAGGACATAAGGCATACGAATTTGTTCAAAAAGTAACTTCAAATGATATTTCCGTTTTAAATATCGGTGACGCTCAGTACTCCTGCTTCCCGAATGATAAAGGCGGAATTGTTGATGATTTAATTGTGTATTACTATGAACATGAAAAATACATGTTAGTCGTAAACGCTTCTAATATTGAAAAAGATTGGAATTGGCTTGTTTCAAAAAATAATGAAAATGCAGAATTAGAAAACGCATCCGACAGCATTTCTCAAATCGCCGTCCAAGGTCCTAACGCAACAAATGTTCTCCAAAAACTTACCGAAATTAATTTATCCGAAATCAAATTTTATACATTTAAAGTCGGAGAATTAGCCGATGTGAAAAATGTAATTATCTCTGCAACAGGATATACCGGAGCAGGTGGTTTTGAATTATACATGTATAATAATGATGCCGAAAAAATTTGGGATGCGGTTTTTAAAGCCGGAAAAGAGTTCGGAATAAAACCTGCCGGACTGGCATCCAGAGACACACTCAGACTTGAAATGGGATATTGTTTATACGGAAACGATATAAACGATACAAGCTCACCCATTGAAGCCGGTTTAGGCTGGATTACTAAATTCACACCCCAAAATAATTTCATTAACCGAAGTGCCTTAGAAAAACAAAAAACTGATGGCGTTACTAAAAAATTAGTGGCTTTTGAATTGATTGAACGCGGTATTCCTCGCCATGATTATGAAATAACCGATGCTGAAAACAATCCCATAGGAATCGTTACATCAGGAACCATGTCACCGATGTTAAAAAAAGGTATCGGCATGGGCTATGTTAACAAAAGCAATTGTAATATAGATAACGAAATTTTTATTCAAATTCGAAATAAACCCGTAAAAGCTAAAATCGTTAAATTGCCGTTTTATAAAGCCTAATGCTTCAACTCTTCCGACAATTTAATTAAATCTTCGATTTGCTGTTTAGATAATAATGAAATACTTAAAGGCGGATAATTAAATCTGCCTTTGGGTGTTTTTACAATAATCTGAAAAGTTTTAATAAAACCGAAAAGTTTTTCACTTATTTTATAATCATAAAAATATGATTTCGGTAGTTCAAATGCTTTGTATCTCCTGAATATCGGATGAGCTGTATAGTATCTTATCGTAATTTTACTTCCCAAATATTCCATAAAAAAATAGTTCGAGCGTCTGAGAAGTAATACAATGTATGTTACAATTACTGCTATTAACAAAATAGGATATACCATACTTGAATCGGATTCAAAATAATAATACGCCGAAAGTGAAAAAATAAAACCCCAAATTAATAGGTAAAACATTTTTAGCTTTGCTGTTTGTAATCGGTTATCCACTTTCATGTTATTTCTAATATTTATTTATTAATTCGTTAAATTTTATAATGTAAAAATAACAATTATAGTTAAATTTTTACTATTTGTTAAACATTTAATACCGTTTGTATTATCATTTTTTTTTTCGTTAACAAGTTTATATATTTGTGAAATAATGTATTTTATAAAAACATTACATCAAGTTATCTACAAATAAACAAAGCAACATTATGATTAAAAAATTTTTAGCAGTATTTATTGTTTTTACATTAATACTCAACACAAACGTTAAAGCCGACGGCGACGATGAAGGTATGTGGTTACCCATGCTGGTTCAAAAATTGAATATGCAAAAAATGCAGGCAATGGGTTTAAAACTCACTGCCGAAGATATTTACAGTGTAAACAAGAGCAGCCTGAAAGATGCAGTTATTGCATTAGACCATGGTTCTTGTACCGGCGAATTAGTTTCTCCTGACGGACTTTTCTTAACCAACCATCACTGCGGTTATGATGAAATTCAAACCCACAGTACAGTTGAACACGATTATTTAACCGAAGGTTTTTGGGCAATGTCAAGAAATGAAGAATTGCCGAATCCCGGAAAAACAGTTTCATTTTTAATCAGTGTTGAAGATGTAACTGCAAAAGTAAACGAAGTTGTTAATAATGAAATGTCTGAAAAAGAACGAGAAGCAGCAATACATAAATTAGCTGAACAATTACAACAAGATGCCGTTAAAAATTCAAAAGAATGGTACGAAGCAAGAGTTCAGTCGTTTTTTGAAGGCAACAATTATTACTTATTCGTTTATGAAACCTTTAAAGACATACGATTAGTTGGTGCCCCGCCCTCATCAATCGGAAAATACGGTGCCGATACTGATAACTGGATGTGGCCCCGACACACCGGTGATTTTTCAATGTTCAGAATATATTGTGCTCCTGACGGAAAACCGGCTGAATATTCAGAAGAAAATGTACCCTTCCATCCTAAAAAATATTTACCTGTTTCAATAAAAGGTGTTGATATGAACGATTTTGCTATGGTTATGGGATACCCCGGCAGCACAACTCGTTATATGACTTCAAATGAAGTTACTCAAGAAATGAATAACACAAACGAAATTCGTATAAAACTAAGAGGTATTAAACAAGAAATCATGAAAAAAGAAATGGATGCGAGTGATAAAGTTCGTATTCAATATGCTTCAAAATATTCACGTTCAACAAATTACTACAAATATTCCATCGGACAAAATAAAGGATTAAAAGCCTTAAATGTTGTTGATAAAAAACAAAAAGCAGAAAATGAATTAATTGCTTGGATAAATAAAAAAGATAATCGCAAAAATAAATACGGTGAAGCCTTGCCGTTAATTGAAGAAGCTGTTAAAAACATAGACGAATCAAATATCGTTCAAAATTATTGGATAGAAGGCTTTTGGTTAGGTCCTGAAATTATTAAAGCGTCATTGAGAGGATTTTACGGTTTGCAAAAAACCGTAGGAAATGAAGAAGCAATAAAAGAATTTAGAGAAGGAGGTAAAGTATTTTTCAAAGACTTTTATAAACCCATTGACAAAGATATTTTTATTGCAATGTGCAACACTTATAAAAACGATATTAAACCCGAATATTACCCTTCATTTTTTGCATTAGTTGACAGCGCCTATGACGGCAGTTTCTCAAAATATGCCGATTATGTTTATTCAACATCTGTCTTTGTAAACGAAGACAAATTAAATGCGTTCTTAGACAAGCCGGATATGGAAGCTCTACAAAATGATCCCGGCGTTATTATTGCAAATTCCGTTTATGGTTTTTATATGGACTTACAAGCTAAAACCGAAGAATCTATGTATGATTACAACAAAGGAAAAAGAAAGTATCTTGCAGCAATATTAGAAAAAGATGAAAACATTGCTCATTACCCGGATGCAAATTCAACCATGCGTTTTACATATGGTTCCGTAGGTAATTATTCACCGGCAGATGCAGTTCTTTACAAACACTATACAACCCTTAAAGGTTATATGGAAAAAGAAAACAAAAATGCTCCTAAAAATGATGAGTTTTATGTACATCAAAAATTAAAAGACCTATATAATTCAAAAGACTACGGAGATTATGCACATAAAAATGCCGACGGAACAAAAGAAATGCGTATCTGTTTCACAACGAATAACGATATTACAGGCGGTAATTCAGGAAGCCCCGTAATTAACGGAAACGGTGAATTAATCGGTATCGCATTTGACGGAAACTGGGAAGCCATGAGCGGCGATATTGCATTTGAAACCGAACTCCAAAAATGTATCAATGTGGATATTCGTTTTGTACTGTTTGTTATAGACAAATATGCCGGTGCAAAACATTTAATAAAAGAAATGAAAATTGTAAAATAATTCTTTCTGTAAACCAACAAAAAAGGGCTGTTTATATTCACAGCCTTTTTTTACATAGTAAAAATACTTTAAAGAAAAAATAATATTTCACAATAAATCTCCTTATTATTAAGTCCTGACCTTATTCAAAAAGGCATATATTTTGCTGTATTAAATTTAGATTATATCCATTTAACATGAAACGCCCGGGTAAAACGTTTTTTTACACTCAAGGGTATGACTACCGAAAGATATTATTTACTTGCAGATTTGTAAAGGTGTTCCTATCTGCGGGGAAAAACAAGTTTTATAAATAACTATATGCAATCAATTTGCAGATTATTAATCAATTATATACTCTTAGACAGATGAAAACGATTTTCCGAATTTCAATATTGTCCTTGTTTGTTTTCATACTGCACCCCGCGAGCCGAGCTCAATGTGTTGATTTTGTTCAAACACGCGGATACAATCAGTTAAATACTCAAGTTTTCGTTCCGGAAGGACGCTACGATGCCATGATATTAAGTGAAGGAGATTACTTAAATGTATATAAGTCTTTTTTTAGGGGGAAAACCTATAAAGTTGTTGTAATCGCAGAAAATAATATTCCTAAAATAAACTTTCAGATAAAAACAATGCAGGGCGAAATTATTTATGATAATTCTGCAAATGAAAATTCAAATTTTTGGGAATACACCTCCGACAAGAATCAAAATCTTATGATTTGTGTTGAATTACCCAAAGTCAATACCGGTATTCCAAAAAGCGGATGTATTGCTGTTTTAATGGGTTATAAGATTAAAATTTGAAATAAAAAAAACCGGTTTCTACCGGTTTTTTTTATAACAAGAAATAATATTTACACTAAGCCTTGTGCAAGCATTGCATCGGCAACTTTAACAAAACCGGCAATATTAGCACCTTTAACATAATTCACATAACCGTCCTTCTCTGTTCCGTATTTTTTACAAGCTTCATGAATATCTTTCATAATAACATGTAATTTTTGATCAACTTCTTCGGCAGACCAGTTATAACGAATTGAATTTTGGCTCATTTCCAAACCTGAAACAGCAACTCCGCCGGCATTTGAAGCTTTTCCGGGTGAAAATAAAACTTTTGCTTTTTGGAACACTTCAATAGCTTCCGGAGTACATGGCATATTTGCACCTTCTCCTACACAAATCACACCGTTTGAAACTAATTTTTTAGCATCTTCTTCATTCAATTCGTTTTGAGTTGCACATGGTAAAGCAATATCAACTTTTTGTTCCCACGGACGTTTTCCGGCAAAAAACTCAACACCGAACTCTTTTGCATACGGCTGAACAATGTCATTATTCGTAGCCCTAAGTTCCAACATATAATCTATTTTATCTTCTGAAATTCCGTTGGGGTCAAAAATATAACCGTCAGGTCCTGAGATTGTAACAACTTTTGCTCCCAACTGTGTAGCTTTTATAACTGCACCCCATGCAACATTACCGAAACCTGATACGGCAACGGTTTTTCCTTTAAACGAATCGCCTTTTGTTGCCAACATTTCTTGTGAAAAATAAACATTACCGAAACCGGTAGCTTCCGGACGCATTAAACTGCCGCCCCACTCTCTGCCTTTCCCTGTCAAAACACCGGTAAATTCATTACGCAAACGTTTGTATTGACCGAACAAAAAACCGATTTCTCTTCCGCCTACACCAATATCTCCGGCAGGTACATCTGTATTCGGACCGATATGTCTGAATAACTCACTCATAAAGCTTTGGCAAAAACGCATGATTTCGTTATCAGATTTTCCTTTAGGATTAAAATCAGAGCCGCCCTTTCCGCCGCCCATAGGCAATGTAGTTAAACTATTTTTTAAAATTTGCTCAAATCCTAAGAATTTTAAAATGCTTAAGTTTACACTCGGGTGAAATCTCAAACCACCTTTATATGGTCCGATTGCACTGTTAAATTCAATTCTGTATCCTCTGTTGATATGATACCCTCCTTTGTCATCTTGCCACGGAACCCTGAATGTGATTGCTCTTTCCGGTTCTACCAAACGTTCTAAAATTTTAGCATCGGCATAAACCGGGTTTTCTTCAATAAAAGGAATAATTACTTCGGCAACTTCCAAAACTGCTTGATGAAACTCTTTTTCACCAACATTTCGAGCGATTACGCCCTCCATAAATTTATTTACTTTATCTGTCATGTTTTAATTAATTTAGAAAACAATTTTTTTGCAAATTTATATTTTTTTTATCATTCTCGTCTTGAATTTACAGATTAATTTAAAGAAATAACTATTTCATTAATAACTTTTTAGATACCTTTACAGGATGTTAAATAACATTAATGACAAATATCACATTCCTAATAATATTTCTAAAATTCATAATTTTAATATTTTTGAAAACAAATCTGTAAGAAATTTTAAAAAAACTTTGCAGAAACTAAAAAGATATTGACATTTGCATCCGAAAATTATATTTAACCTGAAAATCTAAAATGAACGTTTAAAAACCACAAAGACACCAAGAAATTCACAAAGAACACAAAGATTTTATATTCATCTTTAAACTTTGTACAAAATGTTGATGTTTTGATGTTTAAATATTCAATTTAGATTTTTAAATTTAATATTTCGGATGAAACACCGGGGTAAACCGATTTTTCACACAAAAGAGCATGACTACCGGAATAC
>DYOF01000127.1 GCA_020720665.1 Acetofilamentum sp.
ACCAACGCCCCTTTTCATCAGTCGCTTTTATATCTACAACAGATAATTTATCGCCGACAAAATCGGTTTCGTTATATGGATTTTTAATTGTTACTTCTACAATTTGTTCATCTTTTGGAAGAACAGAATTTATTAGCGATTTAAGAACATTTTTATTTTGCTCAGTTCCAAATATTTTTTTAAATACTAAATCTATTTTCGGGTTTAATTTGCACATAGTTATAAAATTTTTATTTAAGCAAAGTTAATCAATTTTTTATTTTAATTTATCTATCATCGCAAATTTTATCAATCAGATGTTATTGTTCTGTTTGGTAGTGCCTAACGGAAAATGGTAGGCGGCGTTGCTTTTTTTTGTGGGATTTCAAGGCACAAATGTTCGGTTACGCACAAATGTTCCTTTCTTGCACAAAGTTTCATGTTTGCACAAATGCCCACAAAAAAAAGCAATGAACGCTCTACCATATGTTATGTTTATTTTTTTTTATTTTTCATCTCGTTAATTAATGACTTTCAAGCTAATACATATTATCACAAGAACAATTGTAATAACTAAAAATATTTTGATTGTCTTATTTTGTTTTTTTAATTCTTCAACTTGCTCAAAAATATTAGCTTGATTTTTTGCTGATGTCTGTATGAATTGTTCTTCCAATTTATCTACTTTATTTTCAACAATTTTAGTCTGTTCTTGTAAATTGCTTTCGGATTTATCAATTCTGTTGATAATTTCATTTGTTTTATTTTGTTGTCCTTCTTTTAGATTTCTTTCTACACTTTCAATACGTTGTAAAACTGATTGTATGCTTTGATTTATTCCTGCAATCGTGGCATCTAATTTATCAAGGCGTGAAGAAATATGTATTTCATCAATTTCTTTTGTGAGTTTTTCAGTTTTTACGATAGTTTTCTCGTTTATAGAAATAATTCTTTGAGTAGTTTCATTTATAACCTGCTGAATATTATTAATTTTAGTCGGAATATCAATATTTGAAATTGAGTTTGTAAGTTGTTCGGATTTTATATTTTGCTTTTTAAATTCGTCATTTATTGATGCTTCAAAACTTTGATTTATCTTAAATAATTCATTGATAGTTTTTTGGATTTCATTTTTTAATTCAGCAAATTTTTCTGTAAATTTTATATTTTCAATCTCTTGAATAAGTTCATGAGATTGCTTATTGAGTTCTTTGTTTGCGAAACTTATATCGGCAATAGTCGAATTTACATTATTTTCTAATTTATCTAACCGCTCAGGAAAATTTATTGTATCAATCTTTTTAACAATTTGTTCGGACTTAAAGGATAGGTCATTGAATTGGTTGATTGGCTTTTCAAGATTTGAAAATATATTTTCAGTTGTTTTCTTTATTTCGTTTTTGTAAACGGCAATTTCTTGCTTAAATACGTTAAATTCTGATTTATATTCTGCTGTTTGTGCATAAAATGTTTTGTCAATTTTGTCAACTATTTGCTCAAATTTCGTAATGAGCTTATTTGTTGACGTTTTTGTAAAACGCAAAACTTCTTCTACTTCTTCCTTAGAATGTTCGATATAATCAGTCGCTTCTTTTAAGCGGTCAAACTCTTGCTTAATTTCTTTTACTACTGTTTGAATATTTTCTTGTTTCATAAGTTCTTAGAAATTTATTGTTAAAATCCCGTAATGGATTTAATATTTGTCGCACGTTTAATACTTCTAAAATATTTTCAATAACTGTTAATGTTTCAGGGTTGTAATCAACTAAATATTTTTTAAACCCCTGAATTATTGTATCATATTCATCTTTTTCATCTGAAAAAATGAATAAACCTTCCACAAAGTTTTCTTCTGCTTCTTTGATGAATTTTTGGTTTTTAATTTTGCCGTCAGGTGTAATATTTAATAAAATCAGAGAAAACGCTTTCATTAAAAGTAATGCAGCATTTTTTCTATTTTCATTTAATAGTCTTTCGGCTGAACCCAAAAGGTGTTTTAAATTTTCTATCGCTCCGTATGTAACACTTAAATACTTCCATAAAAGAGTTGTATTATAATCTTTGCCATTTTCGGTATCTTCAAGTAAATTGTAAATTTTACCTTCAAATTCATAATCACGTAAATATTTGGCATTAAAATACAATTGAATATGCTCTCGCATTCTTTCAGGGTCTTCAAGCCCTAATTCTGCTGCAAATTCCATTGATTTTATTGCTTCCTTTCGTTTGCTAACAATTTCATTATAAACAAAATGTGTTAGTAAATTCAAACATTTTTGGATAGTAGAATTACCTTGTGCTTCGCCTGTTTCGATTTTAGAAATTTCTTTTTCAGTTCGCTGTTTTGAAATATATTTTGCAAAATAGTTTTTAAGTTTTTCAATATAATAATTATCTGGTCTTTTGGTAATGATAATTTTATATGTTTTGCTATTATAATCAATTTCATAATCATCAATTACACCAATTATTGACAATCTGTAAATTGCTCTACTTGTGTCGCTATTATCTCGAATATTTTTGAAATAACTATCTATTGTAGAATATTGTTCTGTTGGAATTTTTATATTTTGTTGGGTTGCTATCCAATATTCCTTTTCAAGATTTCCAATAAATTCCTGCGATGTTTTACAATATTTTGCCGCCTTTTTAATTAACGGAAATGTGAATTGAAAGTCAATGGCTTGTAATAAAGTGTGAATTAAAAACAACTTGTCGTTTTGAAAACCTATTGTTAATTCTATGGTTTCATTTAGTTTCAAACGATTTAATCTTTTCTCAATTCCGTCCTTATTTGATTGTGGATTTTGTTGTTTTAACCAATTAATTGAATTTGATGTATCAGGACAGTTTTGTAAAATATAGTTTTTGGTGAAATTTAGAATTTGTTCTGCATCTCCTTGACTGAATAAATCATGTTTGAAATGAGTATTAATTTCCAAACCTTTTTTTATATCAATACAACCATATCCTTTTTTAAATCCTTCATTTACATATACCTGTGTTGGATTATCTTTGGGGTAAAATGAAAAATATACTTCAATGCTAAATTCATTTTCAAGTTCTGAGTATATTGATTGAGATGCACTTGCAAAGGGAAATGTAATTTCCGTTAGTAATTCAGCTAAAATTCTAACTTCCTTATTTCTACCACGAAATGCGTTATCAAAAAAACTTTCTAAAATGCTCCTGTCTTTGTCTGGCTGGGAACATAACAAAATATAATTAATCGCTGTTTTTCTATCTCTTCCTGCTCTTCCTGCTTCTTGTATAAAACTTTCAATAGAATTTGGGTAATTATAATGAATTGTAAAACGAATATTGGCTTTATCAATCCCCATTCCAAATGCTTTTGTTGCAACCAAAAGATTTGATTTATTTTCGACAAAATCAGTTTGATGTTGCTCAATAATTAATTCTTCTTTTGAATTTGCCTGAAAATCATCATCGTCGCCCGAACCATAGAAATAACCAATTTTTAACGGTAATTTATTTTCTTCAACTTCGGATTTCAGTAAATTTACAATCGCGTCAACCCCTGAATTTATTTTTGCACTTTTATGTGGGCAAAAAATTAATCCTGAATTTATATATTCTTTCTTTTGATTTGAGTTAAAGAATGAATTGGCGGAAAAATTGTTTGGTAAATAGTTTTTATTTTCAGACGAGTTGGAATTTGCAAATTCTGTCCTATCAATTATATCATTTGTAACTGAATTAATTGTTTTTATAATTTCCTTATGTTTTTTATTCCCAATATTTTGCATGTATTTATAATGATTATCTGCTGTAATATCATTGATATTTACATTTAGAACTTTATAAAATAATTCAGTTCTATTTGAAGGGTCATCTCTTACAATATCTTCATCAGATATTTCTAATTCACGTTGCACATCTGTTAATACATCGAAAGAAGCTGTTGCAGTTAAGCCAAAAATTGGAATAATTCCTAATTTGGGCTTACAAAAATTACGTGTATTATCACCTAATCGTAAATATGAAGTTCTAAAATCATGTCCCCATTCTGAAACGCAATGGGCTTCATCAACAACGCAATAGCTAAAATACGATTTATATTTGTGGTGCATTTCTGCCAAATTTCGTCTGAACTCTGCTATTTGCATACGCTCGGGCGAAATAAAGCAAAATAAAACTTCTGCATTTTTTAATTTATCAATTGCAATTTTACGGTCTTCGGCTGTTTTAAGTGAAGAATTTATAAAAACCGTTGCATCAATCAGATTTCTTTTAAGACCGTCATTTTGGTCTTTCATTAATGATTTTATTGGGTCTATAATCAATGTAATTCCGGGTTGCAACAAAGATGCTAATTGATAAGTCAAAGATTTACCGCCACCTGTTGGTAATAAACCTATTACACTTTTACCTTGTAAAGCACGGTTTAAAATAGGAAGTTGTCCGGGTCGAAAAGTTTCCTTTCTGAAAAAACTTTGAATAAAATATTCTAATATCTCTTTTTTGACAGGTTCAACTATGAAATTTTCATCTTTTTGTATTCCAATTTCTTTAAAAGGAATTAGCGAATTTGTTTGAAATTTTCGTTTTGATTTTATTGAATGACTTGAACGAATTTTAACATAATAATTAGCTTCAATGTTCTCTTTATTTTCTAATTCAAAACCATTTCGCCGTAATAATGAAATGTCAATTATTAAATCAAATATTGGAAATTCAGACTTTTTTATGTTATCAATTTGTTTTGAATTGGGGTTGGACTTTAAATTTATTTTTGAATTTTTAAAATCTTCTGTTGTAATTACAACAAGTTCAATATTAGGAATATTAATATCTATTTCCGCTAATGAAATTAGATTTTGCAACAATTCTTTAAAATCGTTTATTGCAAGATTTGCAGCGGGAATATCTCTTTCAATTATACAAATTTTCCAAATTGGTTCGGATAGTTTTAAAATACCTGCGAAAACTAACTCTAAAAGAGTTTTTTGTATTCGTGCAATAGCAAAAGGACTTAAAATTAATTGCAAAGCATCAATACCTTTTGCTGTTTTATATAATGGATTTTGAAAATTTTGAAACAAAGTTTGGAAATACGGATATTCTGTTGATAATTTTTTAATTGGTTGAATATGTTGGCTTATATTTCCTAATTCGCTTGTTCCAATTCTTTGAGTATAATATTTTGCAGTTTTTAGAGCATTATCACGTTGAATATCTAAATTGGCTTGGGCTAATATTTCATAATGCTGCCTTCCGTCAATTTCAATTATTATACCGTTTTTGTCTTTAATTGGATACGGGAATTCTAATGCAAAATCAACATCTTGGCGTGAATGTGTTGTTAAAATATCCAAAAAGTGTCTATCTATAAATGTATTAATTTTGCTGTCCGAATTTTTGACAAATTCAAGCAAATTCTCTATACTTTTTTGTGGTTCGACTAATTGTGTAAAAAAATCGCCAATATGATTAGGCAAAAGTTTAAAAAAGAATTTTTTCTCTGCTTCGCTACCCAATTTATTAAAATGCCCTAAATTATATGCAGTTTCCTGATATTCAGTTGTATATTTTGGGTCTATTATATGTAATGAATTGAATAATGTTCTTGCAAAGTCAGAATTTTGAATTTTGATTTTAAATTTTATATCACCAATTTCAGTATTTTCAATTTCCGCATAATTAAATATATCTGCAAAATTTTTATTAATATTCAAAGTCGGTCTTGTTGGTAATCCCCTTGATATTAAGTTATTGGCAACATCAAAAATGGGGGAAATTTCATGTCTTTGCTTTAAATTAGCATTTGTATCAATTTCAAAAAAGGAAAGTGAATACAACAAACTATCAATCTCAAATGAATTGAAATTGCTATCAATTAGAAAATCTCTAATTCCGTCTAATATGTATCCCGCTTGATATTGCATTTTAATCTTTTTGTTTTACTGCAACGACCAAAGCTGTATGCGAACTATTGTAATCCATACACGCTAAAATTATTTTGTCATTTTCATTAGGAATTAAATCTATACTTTGTTGCTCTAATTCACGCAATGGCTGAATTATATATCCAAATACATCACGATGCCCCGAAATTTTCCATTTAAAATTATCCACAAGATAATGAATTAAGTGATATGTATTATCTGTCGGTTCAGTAAGTGAAATTATTTTATATTCTGTTGGAACAGCATATTTATATTCATTGTAAAATAGTCCTTTAAAATTTTTTATATGAAATCTATCTATGTTCGCTTCATCAAATTCAACACCTTTGATTTTTCCATAATAATCTGTAATTATTCTATCAAATTGCTTGTTTATGGCAATAATTGCCTTTGCACTTTTTGCGGAAAGTGTCGCTCTTTCTTTTTCGCTATTCATAGTTCCAATCAGATTTCTAAATTCTTCGTCATCTTTGGAATAGGAACTATTACAACTAATACATGAACGAACAGTTATCCTGTTGTCTTTATAATTGTCTGGATATCCTTCAAATAAACCTTTTGCCGGTATATGCTCTTTGTTTGTTTCCTTTTTGTCAAAGTTTTTACCGCAATTATAACATTGTATCATTGTATCGTTATCTTTTTATTAAACATAACGGAAACGCACTTGCGGCGGTGGCTGGTGGGTGGCTTGCGAAGTGAAGGCAGCGAAGCTGCCGAAACGAAGCAAGCTACCCACCAGCCAC
>DYOF01000015.1 GCA_020720665.1 Acetofilamentum sp.
TCAAACTCATACCTATGTCAAATTTAAAGAAAAAATGTATTTTAATCGTCGAAGACGATTCGTACTCTATGCTTTTACTTAAAGAATATTTAAGCGAACTGCCTTTTGATATCGAAACAGCCGATAACGGTACGGATGCCCTTGAAAAATATTCAAAAACTCGTGCCGATATTGTTTTAACGGATATTAAAATGGCCGGAATAAGGGGTATAGAGCTGTGCTCTAAAATTAAAAAAATTAATCCGCTTTCAATTGTAATTGCCCAAACGGCTTGTGTTGATAAAGAAACTTTAAATCAACTTGCCAACGGGAATTTTGATAATTATTTAATAAAACCTTATCTAAAAGAAGAGGTGCTGAATACTGTTAAGAAGACCTTGCAGCACAAAAGTTCGGTTTACAAAATACATCTTGATTCAAAATAAATTATATCTGTTTTTTTAAGAAACAGTCAGTTATTTTATTAAAAAATTGCTGAATATCAATTTATTTTTTATTTTAACCGTGTTAAACCGTAAACCGATTTTTTGAAATACCCGATATCCATATTTTTATTAATTTTTTTTGTTTTTGGAGGTTTTTTATATGTTTGAAAACGGAATTCTATTAACCGTATTAAAATTCTTGAAAATGTCTGATGTCTTCAATGCCATTAGTAATGCATAACTATCAGAGATTTATTTAATTAAATTTTGTTAATTTGAAATGAGCAAATTTTATAATATTTATATCGTAATATAATGTTATACAATGAATTTAATTACTAAATTATTCATAATAAATAGTATAATACTGAACAGTTCCCTTGTTGCTCAAAATAAGCTGATAATAAATAATAAATCACACGATTACAATATATTATTATTAATAGAGGATGAACAATTTGATTCTGCATTAAAATATATAAATAAAAATTGTACAGAAATTCATACATTTAAAGAAACGGATAAATATAATTTGCTAAAGGCAATTATTTATCTTGAAATAAAAGAGTCTGACTCGGCATCAATCTTCTTAGAAAAGATTAATGATAATTCAAGTTTGTCTGACGAAAAATATTTGGCAGAAGGAATAATGTATTACAGAAAAAGTAATTTTAAAAACGCTTTGGAACACCTATTAAATAGCGAGAAAATAAAAATTAATGCATTCTCCGAAAAATTAAATGAAGTTCTGAAAGCGTATTTTCAGTTGTATTTGGGACGAACGTATGCAGAAATCGGTTTATATACCTTTTCAGTAGAAGAATATATTAAGGCATATAAAATATTTAAAAAATATAAATTAGAAAATTTTGCAGCAAATTCCAATAAGTTTCTTGGAAGGGCTTACACATTTTTTGCAGAGTCTGATGCAAAATATTATGAGGCTGCAGAAAACGAATTTAAACAAGCCTTAAATTATTATGAAAAGAGTAAAAAACAAGAACAGCTTAATTGGATATATATCATTCTTTCAGATTTTTACATACAACAAAATAATGCAGACAGTTCATTTCAATATTTAAGCAAATTAAACAAAATTGTAAATAATACCCCCGATAAAAATCTTGAAGGATTATATCACAACAATATAGGAGAAACAAATATGCTCTTGAAAGAATTGAACACAGCTGAAAAATCTTTCTTTAAAGCAATAGATTGTTATAATTCTAATAAAAATATTGTTAATAAGACGATTACATTTTATAATCTTTCTAAATTATATTCAGAAAAAAATGAAATAGTAAAAGCAGTTATGTATGCAGATTCGGCATATAATTTTTCATTATTATCGGATATTAAACAAAAAACCGCACAAATATTAAAATTTAAAGCGGAATTATATTACCGGCTTAATAATCCGGAAGCTTATTTATTACACAAAGAGTATGATAGTATTAAAACAAAAATATTTAATAAGCAGAACTATTACATTTCTTATTCTTTCAGAGAAAAATATGAAAACGAAAAACTAAAAAACAGTAACGATGAATTAGTCCTAATCAATAAAGTTAATTCTCAAAAACTTACAGTAGGTATTTTTGTTGCGGCAACAGTTATCCTTGTTGTTTTATTATTTGTTATAATTTTATTTTTGAAACGAAAACAAAAAAAACACGAATTACAAAACCGCTTAAACAGTTTGCAATTACAATCCGTACAGTCACAAATGTATCCGCATTTATTATTTAATGCAACATCAGCCGCAGCTTCGGTTATTTATAAAGAAAAAAGAGAAATTGCCTACGATTATTTAGTGAAAACTTCGCAATTAATGAGACGTGCATTAATCGACAATAATCGCCTGTATAAAACCTTACAAGAAGAGTTGGATTTTGTTGAAAATTATCTGGAAATTCAAAAAATCAGATTCCCCGAACGATTTGACTATGAAATCAATGTTGATGAAAAACTGGATACATCTAAAACCGTTCCGCAGATGATTATTCAAACCTATGTTGAAAATTCAATTAAATACGGAATTGAAGCCTTGAAAGAAGGCGGTTTGCTATTGATTAATTTAAAGCAAACCCCTGTACAAATTGAAATTGAAATACGCGATAACGGTGTCGGAATCGAAACATCAAAAACAATGAAAATTAAAGGAACCGGAAACGGTATTAAAATAATGAATGAGATATATAAAATACATAATCAATCAAAAAAAGAACAAATAAGTTTTCAAATCATTGATTTATATAAAGAAGGAAAAAAAGGAACAGCCGTAATAATTACAATAAAAAACTCTAAATTAACTTAAATATGATAAGAACTGTTATTATTGAAGACGAACAAGAGGATATGGATTTAATGCATAATTTGCTGGCTGAACACCCTGCAATTCAGATTGTTGCAACAGCAAAAGATATTGAAAACGGAATTGCCGTTGTATCATTTCATAAGCCTGATTTGTTATTTCTTGATATCAATTTATACCGCCGCTTATCTTTTGAAATTTTAAATGTTGTGAGCACGTTTAATTTGAATACAAAAGTTGTGTTTACAACAGCATATAATGAATTTATGGAGAATGCTTTCAAATATTCAGCTTTCGACTATTTATTAAAACCAATTGACAGAGGGCAACTTGCAGATACCATAGTGCGATATCAAACGAATTGTTCTTCTGAAAATTTCAGAGCAAACTTTTTAAAATTACAGGATGCTCAGAACAAATTGGTTTTTAACACAATTGACGGATATACAGTAGTAAATCCGAGAGAAATTGTGTTTATGGAAACTGAAAAGAACCAAGGATATACAGACATTTGGTTGTGCGATAATACCTTAGTTACAGTAACTAAAAGTATCGGAGAGGTATATAAAAATATTGATAATGAGGTGTTTATTAAGTTGCATCGTTCGTTTGTATTAAATATTGAATATGTTGAAAAAGTGAACCGACTTAAACGAAAATGTTATTTAAAATGTCGTCAAAATCAATTTGAAATTCCTGTTTCTCATGAAAAGGCAAAAATGCTTAAAAATATCCTTGACAAAAATATTTAATACCTTTGCAAGCCGAATTTGAAAACAGATAAATAAACAAGTCCGAAAAGCAGATATAAATATACAAAAGATATGAAAATAACGTTTCAAGCTTCACAAAGAAAGAGAAAAAATAAACACGGTTTCAGAGAACGAATGGCTTCGGTAACCGGCAGAAATGTATGTTCGCATTAGTGCGAAATAGGCCTATGCTTTGTCCGTTTTACCATTCTTTTTGTAAACTTTTGATATAAACATGTCAATAATTAATTTCACGGCAAACTTAATCAAAAATTAACCGAACAAGCAAATCATGTGGGTAACTACATTTCGGCTTTTTGCTCAAAGTATAATTTACTTCCAACTGATAATCAGTTATTTGCATAATGAAATTTTTTATTTTCTCAAAATTCCACAAAACTTTACATTTAATTGTGATTTTTTGTAAGTTTGAATAAGCAAACTACCAAAAATCAAGTAAGTACTGTCAGTCGCCCCGCGAGTATCATAATAGGCTGAAAATAAGGATTAAAAATTTCCATAATTTTGCAGATAACTCGCAGGGCAACTTTTAGTACGTCAATTTATCAAATCAATCAAACTATAACTATCAGTCAATTAAATAATTAGTTAAGCATTATTTTTTTTGTCAAAGCATTAGTTCCTGAATTTTCCTGCAACGAAATACTAATAATGTACAATCCGTTTTCTAAAGAAATATGAGTATCTGAATTGGAAAGTTCTTGATGAACAATTTGCCCTAATGTGTTTATTATTCTGATACGAATCTTTTTTTGTTCCGGATTAAAGACCCTAATTTCATTTCCTGCACTATGTATTTCTATTCCGGTAATTTCTTTCGGTTCAACAAGATTTGAATTAGAATCGTATAAGTCGCTTTCCCATAAACCCCTGCCGTATGTAGCAGCTCGTAATTTGCTTGTTGCCGAACTTGTTCCGTACCATATTTCGAGTTCTCCTATTACAACCTTAGGTAAGCCCGAGTTAAAAAGAGTCCAGCTTTGCGAGCCTTTTTTAACATAAACACCGAAATCAGTTCCGACATAAAGCTCATTAATAGTTGTATTGAGTTTATTTTGCACAATAGTTTTACAAGGAATTGAGGGTAAACCGGATGAAATATTTGTCCATGTTGAACCTCCGTCTGTACTTTGATAAACTAAGGAAACATTATAACCGCCCAAAGTAACCCAAAGCGTGTTAGGGTCATCGTTTTTAACGGCAATGTATGTAATGCTTCCGGAAGTATATATTGTTCCGGTTATGTTTGTCCATGATGTGCCGCCGTTGTCGGTTTTCCAAATATTTGTCGGGTCTGCAACGTAGAGAACCGATGTGTTTGACGGAGCAATAGCCATTGAGCGAATATAGTCTGAAGTGTTCATTGTGGAAATCTTTGTCCACGAATTCCCTCGGTTGGTTGTTTTATAAACATCTGAATATCCGGCATAGAGGATTTGCGGATTTGAGGGGTCGATAATGTAAGGCGTTACCCATGCACCGTCATAGTCGGGAGATATGTCTGTTGAACTAGACCAATGGTCCATCGTTCTGTCAATTTGTCCGTTGGTGTATGTTCCGTATTGAATGTCGGCATTTGAATGGTCAATCAAACATTCCATTCCGTCTCCGCCTTTCACATCTGTCCATGTTCCGCCTGAGAGTAATTTCGTTCCGTTGTCTTGCAAACCTGTAATAACCTCGTTTTGAACGGTTTTCGAAACACTGAGTTTATACATCTGGCTGATAACGATACCGTCTGTTTTATCTGTCCAATTTGTTCCGTTGTTAGCGGAAATATACACACCGCCGTCGTTGCATTCAAATAAATTGCCGTCGGAGCGATATTTCAACATGTGTTTATCGGCATGAACTTCCGCTCCCGCACCACCATACCAGTGATTGACTATAGTCCAATTTGTGCCGCCGTCGGTTGAACGCCATGTGTTTACACCACCCACTAATATTGTATTTACGTTTGTCGGCGAAACTGCCATGCTTAAATCGTACCAACCTTGACCAACGTTGAAATCGTTTCCGTCTGTGTTCCAGCCTAATAAGTTTTTTGTATTTCCGCTTAATGTTTGTGTAAAAGAAGCCCCGCTGTCAGTTGAACGATATACACCAAATAAGCCGTCATCATTATCGGCAATAACAGCGTAAACGTAGCCGGTGTTAGCTTCGCTCACGGCAAGCTCTACACGTTGGGCATTCGTATTTAATGTCGGTGTCCAATTAGTTCCGCCATCGGTTGATACATAAATATCTCCGGATTTAGTGGAGCCGTAGAGGGTATTGAAGTCGCCGGGTTTGTATTCCATATCAATGAAGTTGTTGGAGGTCAATTGAGTTGACCACGAGCTTCCTCCGTTTGTAGTTTTATATACACCGTCAGAAGTAGCAGCCAGAAGCGTGTTATTGTCGGTGGGACTTATCAGCAAACGGTTCACCATTTTGTATTGTCCGGCTGTATAAGTTATGCCTGTAGTTTGCCAAGAAAAACCGCCGTTTGTCGATTTAAGAACACCGAGACTGTTGTTATCCCAAGCATCTTTGTCGCCGGTTGCGATGTAAATAGTTTGAGATGTAGCATAATCGCTCGGAATTACAATGTCGCTGACACCCAGCACGGCGTTGTCGTTTGTGAGACAAGTCCACGAAGAGCCGTTGTTAGTTGTGAGCCACAAGCCGCCTGCCGGTGCGCCAACCCAGTATGAGTTGTTATCAGTCGGATGAAAAGCGATGCAATTGAGTCTGCCTATTCCGGCATAGCCACCGTCTGAATAACTTGTTCCGAGGCTCACCCAGTTTCCTGCCGAAGATTTGGCTTCCGGATTATTTTTAAGAAATTCTTGGTAAGATTGTTCAGCAGAGGTTTTCGGAAATTCTCCGGTATTCGGGTTCACCTGCATTTCCATGAGATATTCCCAACGTTTGAATTGATTCCAACCGGGTGCTTTGCGTTTATTTCCTTCGTTGTCGATATAATAACCGCGTTCAACATTAAACGGTTTCCAATAGTCATTGAAAGCCTTTTGATAATCGAAAAGAGTAAGCTCGCTATCGGTTTTCCCCGACATTTTTAATTGATTTAGCCAAGGTTGTGCATTTGAAATTTTCAATATTACAAGCAAAATCAGAATGGATAATGTTTTTAGTTTCATAGAATTTTTTTTAAATAAAAGGTAAAGGTAATTATTTTTTTGAAAGAGTGAAAAAATGTGTATATCATATTGTAAAATGATAAAATGACCCCGAAATATAAAGGTTTTCGGGGTATTTTTTACTTTTGCGTTTGTTTTTTTATATTTAGTGAATGTTTTTCTTTAAAACATATATTTATTATCTTCAATTAATTTATTTGCAATACGTTGACGAGCTTCTTTAACATTCGTAGGTTTAACTTTTGTGAAACATCTTAATGCTTTGATATATTTACATTGCTCTGCTTCGTCAACAAAGGAATAAATTGCTTCTAAACCTTGCTTATAAACTATATTAGCCGAATCAAATAAATAAACATTTAAAATGTCTTTATATAATTTATGAGTATCGGCATTTTTAACAGATTCTAATCGTTTAACTCTCAACAATACTGATTCTGCTACATAGGATTCCATAATAATATCGGCAAAATTGAACAAAACTTCTTGTTCACGGGCTAAATTTCTTCCGAAATGGTTTTGTGCGGCATCAACAAGCATTAAAAATACTGCTTTAAAATTCATAACCGTAATTTTAACGTCTTCATAATAATCGCCTGTAAACTGAGGTGAATCCGGAACATTTTTTATGAGTTCGGTGATTTTGGCAGCTTCTTCAAAAATTGCAAGTTCGCCTTTTTGACCTTTTTTAATTAAAGTGTCAGCAGTAACGTTTCTGTTTATTTCGTTGGTTCCTTCAAAAATTCTGTTGATACGAGAGTCTCTGTAACCTCTTTCAATCGGTGTTTCGGATGAATACCCCATACCGCCGTGTATTTGAACACCTTCGTCAACCACATAATCTAACATTTCAGAACCGAAAACTTTAATTAATGCGGCTTCAATGGCAAATTCTCTTTGTGCTTCTACATTTGCTTGTCCTTTTTCCATACCGTTTGCAATATTCCGTTTTACGGCATCATCAACATTTTTACTCATTCTGTAAACAGCAGTTTCATTAGCAAAAGCTTTGATAACTTGTTGAGCCAACTTATATTTAATAGCTCCGAAATTTGAAATGAGCGTTTTAAATTGTTTTCGTTCATTTGAATATTGAACCGATTGATTAATGGCAGTTTTTGAAGCACCTATAACATTGGCACCTAATTTAATACGACCTAAATTCAGAATATTCAAAGCAATTCTGAAACCGTCTCCGCGGTTTCCGAGTAAATTTTCAACCGGAACTTCGCAATCATTAAAGAAAATTTGAACGGTTGACGAACCTTTTATACCCATTTTATGTTCTTCGGTATTAAACGTTACACCGGGGAAATTTCTTTCGACAATAAAAGCACTTAAAATTCGGTCATCGTCAATTTTGGCAAAAACAGTTAAAATGTCAGCAAAACCGCCGTTTGTTATCCACATTTTGGAACCGTTTAAAAGGTAGTGAGTTCCTGCCGCATTTAAAACGGCTTTTGTTTTTCCTGAATTTGCATCCGAACCGGCTCCGGGTTCGGTTAAGCAATAGGCACCTAATAATTCGCCTGTTGCTAATTCGGGAAGATATTTTTGTTTTTGAGTTTCATTTCCGTAGTACATAATCGGTAAGGTACCGATGCCGGTATCGGCAGAGTAGGCAACCGAAAAAGCATAACCGGCTCCTAAAGTATCGGCAACGAGCATTGATGTTGTAAAATCTTGTCCGAAACCCATATATTCTTCCGGAATAGAAATTCCTAATAAACCCAATTCACCGGCTTTTTTTAAAATTTTAGGCATTAAGCCTTCTTCGTGCGCATCTAATCGGTCAAGTTTAGGTATAACTTCCGTGTCTAAAAAATCTTGACAGCTCTGAGCTATCATTCGTTGTTCTTCATTGAAATCTTCGGGGATAAAAATTTCATCAGCTTCGGTGTGTCTGATAATAAATTCGCCGCCTTTTATTGCATCTTTATTAGCCATATTAAAATATTTATAAATTTTGTTAAAAATAAACGCCTAAAATAAGTATTTTTTAGACCGCTGCAAAAAAAAAGCTGTTAAACGTTTATGATTAACAGCTTTAATGTTTGACTGACTTAGTATTATCTGATTAAAATAATTTTTTCAGTTTTTGACTTTCCTGAATATATCAGCCGACAAAAATAGATTCCGTTGGCTTGTGTTTGTCCGGAAGCATCTTTTCCTGTCCAGTTTAATTTATGTGTTCCTGCATCTAATTCTTTGTCATTCAAAACAGCAATAAGTTGTCCGGTATAAGAATAAATACCGAGGAAAACATTTGTTTTTTCTTTTACTGAAAATTCAAAACTTGTGTAATCAGAAAACGGATTAGGCGAAATTTTTATATTTGATAAACTTAATAAAACATCAACAGAAACAGCATTTAAGGGTATGTTAATATCAACATTCTGATTGCTTACGCTTAATTGACCGTTAAATGATGAATAACCGGTTTTTGTAATACTATACGGTATGTTGTTTGCTGCTGCAACGTATTCAAAAACAGCCTGTCCGGATGCATTTGTCAAAATATCTTGGGAATTAAAATTAACATTTGCACCTTGTAATCGGTTTGTTCCGTCAGTTATGGTAAATATTACCGTATATGAAGTTACTGACATTGTAATATTTTCGGTAACATTTGCATTATTAACGGTAAGTGTTCCGTTGTAATTGTTGAAACCGGATTTTGTTACGGTGTAAGGACTGTTATTTTGATTTTCTACATTATTAAAAACAGCTTGCCCTGTTGCATCGGTAGTTATATTATGAGAATCAAAATTAACGTTTGCTCCTTCAATAGGATTTGCACCGTCATCAACATTAAATGTTACGGTATAGGTTATTGTTTCTGTTAAAACAACATTTTGTGAAAGATTTTCATTTGTAATAGTAAGTGTTCCGGATTCTGAGTCGTAGCCGGTTTTTGAAACTGTCCATGGTAGATTATTGCCGGGTGAAACTTCCGAAAAAACAGCCTGTCCGGATGCATTTGTAAGTATATTTTGTGAATTAAAATTAATATTTGCATTTTCAATAGGCGAACTGCCGTCTGTTACATTAAAGGTTACCGTATAAACAGGAGGTTCTTCATATTGCGGAAATTCAATATAATCAACCCAAGCACAATCACTTCCGGAGCTAGCAGAACCATCTTTCGAATACACCCATTTGAAGGTGTGAATACCCGTTGTTACGGAAAAAGTTTCTTGACTCCAATTAACAGTTCCGCTCCAACTTGACCCTTGTTGTGCACCATCAATATAGAATTTTAAAAAGTCATATCCCGATTCTGACGAGACTTTTTTGTAGAAACTAATATCGCCTGCGGATAAGATGTTTAATTCGGCTTCCATAACTGATGTTTCGCTATGATTGATTGCTCCGGATTTCATGCAATAGGTTCCGTCGAATGCTCCTGTGGAAACGCGTGTCCACGGAAGGTTTCCTGCACTTGTCATATAGCTCGGAATGCCGGTTTCAAAACTTTCGGCGGTGCTTATAGGTAAAATGAAATCAACAACAGTTGTGTTTGAAATATCAACAGTTTGTGTTACGGAAGTGTATCCGGCTAATGAGGCTTTAATATCATATATATCTTCCATTACATTTTCTACGGTATAAGCTCCGGCTGCATCTGTATATACAGGAGAGATTGGAGTGTTTAAGACTTCAATTTTTACTCCTTGTAAAGGATTATTTGAACCTTCTTCTATAACATTTCCTGTAATATTTACAACAGAAGCTTGTGATAATATAACATTTTTAATAGTTGTCGTTTCCCAATCAGTAACGGTAACAGAATGTGTTTGAGAAATATAACCGTAAGCGGAATAAGTTACATTGTAAGTTCCGGGTTTAATTGGTCGGTAATAATCGCCGTTGACGGGGTCGGTATAAACTTCGGAATTGTCAATATCATGTCCTGAGATTTCGATTTTAGCGTTAAGCGGTTCGTTGCTTGTATTTTTAACCGTTCCGTTGAAGCCGTATAAACATTCTTCAATGTACCCCAACATGGCATCTCTGTTATATGTCCAATGAGCGGGTAATTGTCCGCAATCTAACATTTTATCGTCCGATAATTCTAATGTAACTTCTCTGCAATATTTATAATAACCCATATTATCTTGTCGGCTGCCGTCCACGACATACCAATCGCCGCCGTGCGTAACGCCGTTATCATATGCGTTCATATAAGAAGAAGGGGCATTCAAATGAACTTCATCGGCATAATTTCTTGAAACATGATACCACCAATCGTGGTCAGCATGCATTCTTTGGCTTGATGTCCAACTGTCCCAAGGAAAATTAACCAATTCTATACCGCTGTGTGTATTGGCTGACATAACGAAGTGATGAGCATCGGCAAAAGCAATTTGCATTTGTATTTCGTTTTCATTTTGTCCGCTTGGGTTTGGGTCGTTTGGAGACGGAAAATTTCTGTTTAAATCAACTCCGTGGTAATTAGAACGTGTTGCACCTGAAACGGTGCTGTTACCGCCGGCATAAGTTCCGTCCGGATTTGAAAGAGGATTAATCCAAATTTCATAATTGTTTATAAGATTTGTTACTCTTGTGTCGGTGCCGTAGTTTGAAAGCATGTAATCAATAAGTCTTAAAAACATAATGTAATCAACAATTTCGTCTCCGTGCATTTGTCCGGTGTAGTAAAATTCGGGTTCTTGTTCGTTGTTGTCGGGATTGTCGGTAATTTTAACAATTTTTATCGGTCTTCCTGCTTCCGACAGCCCTAAGGTTTCTACTCTACATATGTTTGGGTAGTCAGTTGCAAATTGGTCAATCATTTGATTAAGAACCTCAAATGTAGGGTATCTGTCCCAGTTTGCCATTTGAGCTACGGTTGTTGCCATTGTTAAAGTCTTAGCTTGCGAAGGGTGAGGCAAAATTTCATAATCATACCCTAAGGTTTTAAAGGTATCAAATTCTTTTTGATTGGCATATGCCGTTACCTCGCCGTTATGATATTCGTCAACAGAAATAATTTTCGTGAGTTTATTTAACTCATCTTTTGAATTTACTTTAAATTTGAAAATATATTCCTGTGAAAATAAATTATTAAACAGAAGAACTGTTAAAAGAAAAAGAATGGATTTCTTCATTTGTTTTTATTGAATAGATTAAAAAAGAATAAATTTAGTTGCAGCAAAATTAATAAAAATATTCGATTATTGTTTCCATTTTCATTCCTCTTGAACCTTTTATTAAAATCCAAGTGTTTTGAAACGTTTTATTTTGAATACTTTTTATTAATTCATCAGTTGTTTTGTATGATTTTATTTTAGAATCGGTGAAGTGTGTTTTATGTATTTCGTAAAAATTGTGTCCTACGATATGCACTTCTGCTGATGAGTTGTTGTTATTTATATAGTGTATTAATTTTTCAATGATAGTGTAATGTTCTTCAAAAGCATAGCTGCCGAGTTCAAACATATCGCCTAAAACAATGATTTTATTTTGAACGTTTAAGTTCATGAAATTGTTTAGAGCACTATCCATGCTGGTTGGGTTTGCATTATAAGCATCAGATATAATACGGTTTGTTCCTTTCTCAATAACTTGAGAGCGATTATTTTTGGGGAAATAATTTTCGATTGCATTTTTAATTAAATCATCTTTAATTTTGAAATAATTTCCTACGCAAACGGCTGCTAATATGTTTTCAAAATTATATTCACCGATTAAGTTCGATTGAATGATACAGTTATTTTCTAATTCTATTTTTAAAAACGGTTCATTATCAATAATTTTCCCAATCGTATCGACATCAGACTTTGTTCCGTATGTTATTATTTTTGAGTAATTTGTAATTTCTTTAAGTATTTTATTATCGCTGTTTTGAAAAATAGTTCCTTTTTTATTAATGATATAATCATAAAGTTCGGCTTTGGTTTTAACTAAGTTTTCAAGTGAGCCGAAACCTTCTAAATGAGCTATGCCTATGTTTGTGATTATTCCGAAATTCGGTTCGGCAATTTCGCAGAGCGATTTAATTTCACCCGGATGATTTGCCCCCATCTCAACAATTCCTATTTCGGTAACGGCATTAAATGATAAAATACTTAAGGGAACGCCGATATGGTTGTTAAAATTACCGATAGTTGCTTTTACTTTAAATTTTTCTGATAATACTTTAAAAATTAGTTCTTTTGTTGTTGTTTTGCCGTTTGTACCGGTAATTCCGATAATTGGGATATTAATTTTTTTTCTGTGATGATTAGCCAATTTTTGTAAACAGATTAATGTATCTTTAACAATAATACATTGTTTATATTTGCTGTTGTCGGGATTATCTGTAATTATAATTTCAGATCCTGCTTTTATGGCTGTTTCAACAAATTGATTTCCGTCAAAATGTTCACCTTTTAAAGCCCAGAATATATTTCCTTTTTTTAATAGTCTTGTATCTGTTGAGATGCCTGAACTTTTTAAGAATAATTTATAAATTTCAATAATTTGCATAAAGAGAAAAATAATTTGTAAAAATAAAAAAAACCTCGTTTATGAGGTCTTTTTTGTATTATTTAGTTTTTTTTATCTGTTTCCGCCCGGGCTTCCGAGTCTAATCATAGAACATCTGAAACCTAAATCGTCTCTTGATTCTTTTTCATCAAGGAAACGTCTGTTTCCGGGAACTAACCAATAGGATTTATCTCTCCAACCTCCGCCTTTATATACTCTTGTTTTATCTGTAACTAATGAGCTCATTCCGACACCGTTTTCATTACCTTGTTTATACATTCTTGAAGAGCCGGGTTCGTCTTCTTTTAACCAATCTCCGTCTGTAACACTTGATTGAACATCGCCGTCTTTATAATTGACGTTATAGGCTTGCCTGTAATTGTGTCTGCCCATACTTTCTTCTTCGGTCATTTCTCTGTATTTCATTTGACCTAAACTATCTTTGGCAACAAAGCTTCCGTTCTCATCTTTTTCTTTAACCATGAAAATATTTCCTCTGTAAGGATTGAAGTCTTCAACATCTTGTGAAGAGTTAACTCTGTAAATATCTCTTACCCATTCGTTAACGTTTCCTGCCATACAATATAAACCAAAATCATTGGGCCAATATGAGTCAACCGGAACTGTAATTGAACCGTTATCATTTAAAGCACCTGCAACACCCATCATATCGCCGCGTCCTCTTTGAAAGTTAGCCATAAAACGTCCTAATTCACTTTTTGTGTCTTTTCTTAAATAATGTCCGTTCCAAGGGTATAATCTGTGCGACCAAATTCTTTCGGGAGAATCTTGTGAATTTCCTATTAAAGCAAGAGCAGCATATTCCCATTCGGCTTCTGTGGGTAATTGATAGCGAGGTAACAAAATGCCGTCTTCCATTGCAACTCTGCGTTCACCTTCGCCGGTTAAACTTGGTAAACCATGTTCAATTGCAATGTCATATTGTCCGGCAAGGTATGCTTCGGTATTAAAATTTTCGGCACCGGTTTGTTCTTCCGGAGCAAACCTTAAAATACCTTGGTCAACTAAACGTTGTTCATTAACACGATCGGTTCTCCAATCACAATATTTACTTGCTTGAATCCAATTTACGCCTACAACCGGATAGGTATAATACATTGGTGATCTGAAATAGTATTCGACAAAGGGTTCGTTGTATGCTAAACGTCTTCTCCATGAAAGTGTATCAGGTAAAGCGTCTTGATATATTTGAGGCATATCAATAAAAACTCTTTTAATCCAATTTAGATATTCTAAATAGTCGACGTTTTTAACCTCGGTTTCATCCATATAGAATGAAGAAACAGTAACTCTTCTGGGTAAATTGTCCCATGAATACATAACATCTTGTTCAACTCTTCCCATTTGAAAAGCCCCTCCTTCGATGAATACTAAACCCGGACCGGTTTCTTGTTCGTTAAAACCGGAAACTTCAAAGCCGCCGTTTTCAGCACTGTTATACATCCACCCTGTTGTTGTCGAATGGGTTCCTAAGGCGTTGTTACCGACGGAATTTCCTCCGCCGCATGAACTGATTAAAATTGTCAAAACTGCAATTGCAGTAATCGGAAATAAAAATTTAATTTTCATTTGTGTTTTTTTTATTTTTTCAATACTCAAACGTAATATCATCGAATCTTAATTTTTTCGATAATTTGTTGTTAGTTAATAAATCTGTTATATTCTATTTTCAGTTTACAAATATAACTAAATATTTAAACAATTTATTGTATTTTTATTTTTTCTTTTATCCGAACAGTTAAAATTATATTTAATCGAAAGTTGATGTGAGTTGATCGGCAATGACAAATAACGATTTAAGTTTAAACTGTAAGTATATGATAATCTGATTTTTCTAATGTTTGTTCCGACTGAAATTATACCCGAAACAGTATGATATTTTATGTCTTGTTTAATAAAAAATCTTGTTAAAAAATTGTTATTAATTAAATGTACACCTACATATAATTGTTGAAAATTATTTTGATTTTCATAAATAATTTCAGTTGTAACTTGTTTTAAATTATTTTTTTTAACTGAAAAAATCTTGCCAAAGTTAATTTTAATATTTGGTTTATTAAAATTATTTTTTTCAGGTATAATGAATTTATCTATGTGTTGTACTGAAAGCCCTGTTCTTATATGGTTTGTAAAATATGAAATTCCGAATGAGAAATCAATTGATTGGTAGGATTTGAAAGATATTTCGTTTGTATTAGGATTAATTGTTCCGTAAATAGGGTTTATTTGATTACTGAAAATAAGTTCGCTTGTATTTATATGTTGATTTGAATATGAAATTTGTAATGCGGTGTTTATTAAGTTTTTATAGTTCAATTGTATTCGATAATTGAAAATAACAGCTGTTTTAAAGTTTACGATTGCCGCTTTTGCTTGATTTAATTCAGAAATAAAAAATCCCATACCACTTTTATATTTATCAAAATATCGGTTATAACTTAGGCTGTATAAATCATAAATAAAACTTTTGTTAAAGCTTAAATTTATTTCTGAACAATTTGATATGCCGGAATATGAGGGATTAAAAATAATTTTTTCTGTATAGGGGTCTGAATAATTAATTTCTTGTGAGTTTATTTCATTAAAACGGAAAATAAATATACTCAAAAAAATTAATGTTCGTTTTCCATAAACAGAAATATTTGTTATTATTGAAATTCTATTATGAAATTTGAACACCATGATTTATAAATACTCAAAATTACTGATTCTTTTTTTATTAGTTGTTTTTTTTAATGCTCGTTGTTTGTCGCAAGTATTTTCATTTAAAATTAATTGGGAAGAGAACGTAAGCGTTTTTGATTCAGCTCATATATATAATGTATTAAGTTTTGAAAATGCAGATTTTAATGAATATTTGATTCCTTCATACATTAATCAAATTAAAATTGAAAATGGTTCAAATTATATTGTTAAACTTAAAAATGTAGAATTTATTGCCGTAAATAATTCTGAACTTTCAGGTATAAGAGATTTAGACAAAATTTCCGGTGAGTTTGAGTTTTCAAGCCATAGGGTTATGGCAAGAGAAAAAGCGTTTATAAATTTTAAGATTTCAAGTATTCGAAGAAATACTATAACCGGTACTTATGAAAAATTAGTCAGTTTTGATATTCAGGCAGATAGACAAAAAAATATCATTAAGTCAACTACACGATATGTAAATTCTTCGATTTTAAGAACAGGAACTTGGAAAAAAATAAGAATAAGTGAAAGCGGTATATACAAAATTTCGTTTAACGAGCTTCGAAATCTCGGAATTTCAAATCCGCAAAATGTGAGGGTTTTCGGGAATGCTTCGGGTTGGCTGCCTATGATTGCCGGAAATGAACGCCCGGATGATTTAATTGAAAACGATATTTTGATTGAAAACGAATCGCTTATTTTTTATGGTCAAGGACCTGACCGATGGGATTTTAACTCAGAAAAAAATCTTTTTGAGCCTCAAAATCATTATTACTCGGATTATGCATATTATTTTCTGACTTCTGACCTGAATACAGGTTATAATAATACGATAAAAACAGAAAATCAATCAACAGCTCCTGAAACGCATACGTTTAACTATTTTACCGATTATGCCGTACACGAAAATGATATTTATAACATTGCCGAAACCGGACGAATATGGTATGGTGAATCCTTTGATATAAATAATTCACAAAATTTAGTATTTTCTTTTCCGAATTTAATTAATGATGCAACGGCTGATATTATCGTATTTGCTGCATCAACATCTGCAAGTTCTTATTTTAATTTAAACGTAAATTCGGTTTCTACTGTCATAAATTTTAGTTCGTTTTCTGATCACGATAAAGCCGGTCGGTCACATAAAGAACTGACATTCACAACCGGAACAGATGATAATATAAATGTTTTTCTTGAATTTGTGAAAAGTTCACCGTCAGCCTGTGCATGGTTGGATTACATATATATTAATGTCGACCGCGAACTGAGATTTACATCCGGTCAGATGCCGTTCAGAAATCATGAAAGTTACGGTGCCGGCAATGTTACTAAATATAATATAAGTAATGCACCCGCTTCCGTTTTAATTTGGGATATTACCGATAAAACAAAACCCAAACGAATCTTAACTACCCTTTCGGGTACAACACAAAGTTTTAAATCAGAAAGTTCAGATTTAAGAGAGTTTATAGCTTTTGATAAAACTGAATTTAAGTTACCTGATTTAAGTCTTACAGAAACCGTAGAAAATCAAAATTTACACGGTTTATCAGGAAACTTTGATATGATTATTATTACTCATTCAAATTTTTTAGCTCAAGCCAATGCCATAAAATCTATACATGAAATAAACGATCAAATGAATGTTGCTGTAGTAACTCAACAACAAGTATTTAACGAATTTTCATGCGGGGCGCCTGATTTTTCTGCATTAAGAGATTTTGCAAAAATGATATATGAAAAATCAACGGAACACAGATTAAAATATTTATTGCTTTTAGGTGACGGATCTTATGATAACAGAGGCGGCAGCGGCATTAACGGGAATTTTATCTTAACGTATCAACAGCATTTTTCAGAAGGTTTGGGAAGTTCCTTTGTTACAGACGATTTTTTTGCTTGTTTAGATGACGGTGAAGGTGATGCCGGGACAGGATTATTAGGTCTGTTAGACATAGGAATAGGCAGAATTCCGGTTTCAAACAGCTTTGATGCCGAAAATTATGTATCAAAAATTAGACATTACATCAGCAGCGAAACATTTGCCGACTGGAGAAACAGATTGTGCTTTATTGCCGATGATGAAGACAGTAAGATACATATGATTCAAACAGAAACTCTTACAAATTATATTGATACCGTTTATCCGGTTTTTAATTCTGATAAAATTTATTTAGATGCATATACTCAATATACCGAATCGGGCGGTGAACGTTACCCGGATGTAAATGTTGCACTGACAAATAAGATTCATAACGGAGCTTTAATTGTTAATTATATCGGACACGGCGGAGAACAAGGTTTAGCTCATGAAAGGATTGTATCAATTAGTGAGATAGATAATTGGAGAAATTTTGACAAATTACCTTTATTCGTAACTGCAACCTGCGAATTTACACGCTTTGACGATTATAATTTTACTTCGGCAGGCGAACATGTGTTTTTAAATAAATACGGTGGTGCAATTGCACTATTTACTACCGCAAGAATAGCGTGGGTAGGCTCAAACGGTGAATTAACCAAAGAACTATATAAAAATATGTTTGAAAGCTTTCCTGACGGTTCTCCATACAGATTAGGCGATATTATTCGAATTACTAAAGTAAACAAATATAATGATGATAATTTGATATTTTTCCTGATGGGCGACCCTGCTGTAAAATTAGGATATGCATCAAATAATAAAGTAGTTACTACAAAAATTAACGGACATGATATTTATCAAGTCGATACATTAAAAGCCCTGAGTAAAGCTTCTTTTACAGGAGAAGTTCAAGACAAAAACGGAGTAAAACTCGGTAATTTTAACGGTTCGGTTTTTCCGACAGTATATGATAAAATAAGAAGTGTTACAACACAAAATAATGACGGAATCGGTTCGTTCTCATTTGAAACCCGTGATAATATTATTTATAAAGGAAATGCCAAAGTAACAAACGGAAACTTTTATTTTGAATTTATTGTTCCCAAAGACATTGCATTAAATGTTGACACCGCTAAAGTAAGCTATTATGCCGAAAACGGAATAACAGACGCAAAAGGTTATAATACCGATTTTTTAACCGGCGATATTTCAAGCGAATACGATGATGATAACACCGGTCCTGAGATTCGCTTGTATATGAATGACGAAAATTTTGTATCGGGCGGTATAACGAATGCCAATCCGCGAATATTTGCAAAATTATTTGATGAACACGGTATTAATACCGCATCAGGCGGAATAGGGCATGATATAACCGGCGTCGTAGATAATGACATTCAAAAAATAATAATAATGAATGACGATTATTTGGCTGATGAAAACACATACAAAAGCGGTGCTGTTGAACATTTTTTATTCGATTTGGAAACAGGCGAACATCATTTAAAATTTAAAGCATGGGATGTTTATAATAACTCATCGGAAGAAACCATTGATTTTATTGTAACAGAAGCCGAACAACTAACTATTGACCGACTATTAAATTATCCGAATCCCTTCACCACTCATACTGATTTTTATTTTGAGCATAACCAAGCCGGCACTGAAATAGAATTATTAATTCAAATATTTACCGTTTCAGGAAAATTAGTAAAATCCATAGAAGCAAATTATATTGCTGACGGATACCGAGCCGGACCCTTTGCTTGGGACGGAACCGATGATTTTGGAAACAGAATCGGCAGAGGCGTTTATGTTTATCGTGTAAAACTTAGAACTGAAACCGGTGAAACCGTTGAGAAATTCGAAAAATTGTTGATACTGAAATAAATTAAATAATGAATAATGAAGAAGATTTCAATAATTTCTTGAATAATTTCTTTATTGAAAATTACATTCCTGATGAAATTAAAAATCTAATTCATTTCAGGACTTTTGATAATTATTTTAAAACAATTAGTAATCAAGGATTTACGATTTATGAAGATTGGTGGATACGCAAACCCGATGTTGTAAAAAACAAAATAAAAACCATTTTAAAAAAAAATACGCTTGTCTATGCACGCAATTGCGAAGTAAAACGAATTAATAAAATCGTTTCAAATTCATTCATAAATGCCTATCATATATTGGATGCCGTAAATTCAAAAATTAATTTAGGTTTGTTTTTTAAGAACGAATTGATTTCGGTGATGAGCTTTTCTGCACAACGCACATTCCGAGACGGAAGTCGGTCGATTGAAATTCTGCGATTTTGTAATAAAGATGATTTTGTTGTTACAGGAGGTTTAGCTAAATTAATAACAGCCTGCAGCAGAGACTATAAGCCCGACTCAATTATGACCTATATTGATTTAGATTGGGGCAGGGGAGATGCCTTCCTAAAACAAGGATTTATTCATACCGAAACAAAACCCCCCATAGTTTTTTATGTAAACAGAAAAACAGGAAAACGAATACCTGAAAAAAACTTCAATGATTTTAAGTGTTTGTCATCCTATTTGAAAACTGCAAATAAAGGAAGTTTGAAAATGCTGAAACAAATTATTTGATGTAGAAAAAAAGTGAGGGAATAAATATTTTATATAAATCAATTTTATATGCTTAATTTTATATTCTTAATTTTTATGCTTACGAATTTTATTAAATACTAACTAAAACAATTACTTTATGACCGGAACTGCTTGGATTGATGCTTTTCTTTTCGGAATCATCAGTGCTGTATCATTGCCTTTGGGCGCATTAATATCCTTTGTTTGGAAACCTAAAATGAAAATTACCGCAGCATTAATGGCTTTCGGCGGAGGTGCTTTGTTGGCAGCCCTTACCATCGATTTGGTTGCCGTTTCCGTTGAAAACGGTCATTTTTGGTTATTGGCTGTCGGATGTATTTTCGGCGGAATTTTCTATTTCATCCTCAACCAAATCGTCAACAGCAAAGGAGGCTCAAAGCGAAAAAAAAGCACATCAATTATACAACTTAAAAAAATAAGGTATAAACAGTTAAAATATCTTGCCGAAAAAATCAGCATCGTTCCTTTATTTCATAAAATACCCGCAGAAGAAATTTATCATTTGGTACCCTATGTGCATACGCGACATTATAAAAAAGGGAAACATTTGGTTCATCACGACGACCCGGGCGACCGCCTATTAATTATTGAAAAAGGCAGTGTAAACGTGATTGACGAAGATAACACACACAACGTAAAAGTACATGAAAACAGCATTTTCGGAGAAATTGAATTACTCACCGGCGAAAAGCATCCCTACAGTATTGTGGCAGATACCGATGTTACCGCTTTTGTGATTTATAAAAACGATTTTGATTTATTAATTGAAAAATCGCCGGAATTGTTAACGATAGTCAATAAAATAATTGATGAAGAAATCGAAATACTCAGAAAAGGAAACCTAATCGATAAATCGCAAGCCGATGCTTGGTATAAAAAAGTGGAAGCAAATTTGGAAGAAAAAAGCCATAAAATAAGTATTCAAGACATTGCTTCGCACGGAAACGGAAAAAAAGCCGGTGCCGCTGCCCTGGCAATTTGGCTCGGAATTTTATTAGACGGTATCCCCGAATCTATCGTTATCGGGTCAAGTTTGCTCACATTAGGAACCATAAGCATTTCTTTACTTGCCGGTTTGTTTCTCTCAAATTTTCCTGAGGCTTTGTCAAGTTCGGTTGGTTTGCGAGAGCAAAACTATTCCAAAACCAAAATTTTAATTATGTGGTCATCCATTATGTTTGCTACCGGAATAGGTGCCATTGCCGGAAATGTTTTATTTGAAGGGGTAAATCATTCTGTTTTAGCTTTGGTTGACGGATTAGCTGCCGGAGCCATGCTGACGATGATTGCCGAAACCATGTTGCCCGAAGCATTTCATTTGGGAGGCTCGGTTACCGGTTTATCAACACTGACAGGGTTTTTAACCACTATTGCTTGTAAATTTATATAAAACCTTTAAACCGCAATTTTAAATTAAAATATTGATTTTACTGCATAAACAACGAAGCCCTCACCGTAAGTAAATTTTTAAAGAAAATCCGGTGCAGTTTAAAAATAGAGTTTTAAATTTGCATCAAAGTATGCAAGAAAAAAACAACAAGATTGTGAACGGCGAAGCCATCACTGAAAGTAAACTTGACAAACAATTATTAAAATTCAGAATTATGAAAAAAAATTTATCCTTAATCGGTCTCACATTCATGTGGTTTATCGGTTTTTCTCAAACAATTGTGAGCACAAGCTCTGAAAATAAAAATGTTATTTTAGAAGAATTTACCGGAATTCATTGCGGTTATTGTCCGCAAGGTCACGCAATTGCACAAAGTATAAAAGATGCGCATCCGGATGATGTTTTTCTTATTAATATTCACACCGGCAGCTATTCAACTCCAAGTGCCGGGGAACCCGATTTCAGAACAAATTTCGGAACTGCAATTGCGAATCAATCGGGATTAACCGGTTATCCTGCCGGAACCGTAAACAGACATCTTTTTTCCGGATGGTCACAAGGCAGCGGAACTGCGATGAGCAGGAATCATTGGACGGAAGCGGCAAATCAAATACTCGGTGTTTCATCATATATAAATGTTGGTGTTGAAGCAGAAATTAATGTAAGTACAAGAGAGCTTACAGTTCACGTTGAAGCTTACTATACCGGAGATAGTCCGCAAAGCACCAATTTATTAAATGTTGCACTTTTACAAGATAACACTTTAGGTCCGCAGGCAGGCGGAAATATGGGAAATGAATATGTGCATATGCATCGGCTTGTTCATATGATTACCGGACAATGGGGCGAAGAAATAAGTACAACCACAACAGGTAGTTTTATCGACAGAACATATACTTATACAATTCCCGCAGTTTATAAAAATGTTCCGGCTGAATTAGCTGATTTAAAAATTGTTGCATTTATTTCTGAAACACACCAAGAAATAATCAGCGGAAACGGTTGTTTTCCAAGCCTTACGGGATTTTTATACGCAAACGATGCTTCGGTTGAAGAAATTACAACAGCAGAAAGTTCGTGCAGTCCGGTTGATTTTTCGGTAACTTTAAGAAATTTAGGCTCGGATACGATTGAAAATGTTGATTTTACATATAATATTAACGGAGAACCCGACCAAATCTACAGTTGGACAGGCAGTATTGCCCCTATGAAAACTGAAAATATTGATTTTAACAACGTTGAATTTACTCCTTCCGGAACAAACACAATAAACGTATCTGTAAATTCAGACGAAAATAATACAAACAATACTTTAGCTTCCGCTTTTGTCGATTCACCTTTATCAACGACAATTGTTCATTTAGAATTGCATACCGATTCATACGGAGACGAATGCACTTGGAACATAAAAAACTCAGCCGGTTCAACTGTATATTCCGGCGGTCCGTACGGAAATAATCAAACCGTTAATTTAACATTTTATCTCGGATTAGATTGTTACATGTTTAATCTCATCGACTCATGGGGAGACGGAGGCGGTGCCGTTACACTCGAAGACTCAGAAGGAATACAATTATATTACACAAACGGTGTGTACGGCACCGGCGAATCGCAAAGTTTCACAAGCTATTCAGTCTTACCCGAATTTGTGTTCAACCCGGCAGACGGTTCTCTTAATGTTAACTGTTCAAGTAATATCACAATTACTTTTAATCAACCGGTCAGAAAAACTGATGATTCGCCGATAACAAATTCTGACATAGCATCATTTATAAGTCTTACTGACCCTTCACAAACTGCAATTCCATATACAGGAACAATCAATGCAGACAAAACAATTATTACCGTTAATCCCGACCAAGTTTTATCCGGAAACACTGTTATTACTACAACGATTGCCGGTTCATCAATTGAAAGCTATTTTGATGATGCCGTCAGCGAAACGGTTTCTGCTTTTACGACAGTTTCAACATCAGGGCTTGATAACATTGCTGAAAGTATTGATATATACCCGAACCCTGCATCCGATTTTTTGGAAATATTTAATGCAGACGGTGCAAAACTTTCGATTTATGATATTTCAGGAAAACAAATTTTTAGGAAAAATAGTATAAACAATCTTGAAAAAATTGATATAAGTAATATTAATTCAGGTATTTATGTCATTACAATTGAAATAAACGGCAAGCTGACAGAAAGAAAACTGACCATTGTAAAATAAGAATTTTTCCAAGATTACCTATACATTAGGTAATCTTGGTTTTATTAATATTTTCTTAAAATCAGCATGTCGGATATTATTTACAGGAATTATTTAATTTACTATTTCTTCTTTGGACTTCGATTTTAAACTATTATTAACATTATTTCCGCCGGATTACAAAACAAAAGCTTGAGATAGTGTTTTGTTTTTTCGAAAAATTCTAAGGAAAAGATATGTTATTCCGAAAGTAAGCATTCCTGTAATAACTGCAAAGACAAAACTTCCTATCAGGTATTGAAATAAATCTTTTGTAACTGTTTTTATGTCTAAATCACCGGTATATTGCGACCAACTCAATTCATTGCCTATAAGCATAGCTCCGGTATAATAACTTGCAAATAAAAGTAAAGGCAAAACCGGTGTAAAACTGATGTTTGACGCCAAAACCACAATAGCTTTATTTAATTTAAAATAATGCGACAGGCTGATTCCTACAATGGTTTGCCAACCCCATATCGGGACAATTCCCATAAAAAACCCGAAACCGACTGCTTTGCTGATTTTTATGTTAGAATCTTTAGTTTGTAAAATATTATTTTTGATAATTGTTTTTAAACTTCTTTTTCTGATAAGATGAATTAAACGAGAAGGGATGCCGTAAAAAAATGATAATATAAAAAGAATAAAATATAAAATTGTGAAGAAGAAAAAAGACTTTAATTTTTCTGCCGGTTTAGATGTGCATTCTTTTCCGATGTAAATTTCTTTTAACGAAACACTCTTAATAGAAACACCTCTCCACGCATTCATCACTAACAGTTCGGTATTCAAATACTTACCGCGTGTAAAGTAGTTTAGTTTATTTATTGCATTTAAAGGATAAATGTGTAAACAGGCTTTCGGATTAATGTTAGTAATTCCGGTCAGAATTTGAAAACGCAGCCTTGAAAGTTTTTCGACAAATCCGGTGTTCTTATTTAAAGCATTTGAACCTAAAACTATCTGATGCTCATTGAATGTAATTTGATGTATGAACTCCGGAATAATTGAGCAAACGGGTTCTGATTTATAAATCGGTAAAAATGCAAATTTAAAACCTTTATTTTCAGCAAATTTCAAAACATGTTTGAACGTATTTTTTGAATTTGAATTATAAATTATAATTTCAGAAGAAATTTGTTCCGGGATTTTATTTTTGAAACTATATAAAATAATTTGCTCTGAAAAGTTTAAACATTTCTCAATTTGTTGAACTGAAAAATTCTCATCATCGGCAGATATAATAATACAACAGTTGTGTTTTTTTAATTCATTATATAGGCTTTCATTTTTCATAACAATACAAAGAAAGTAAAACGAAATCTATTTTTATATTTTTGCATATTAATTTTTTTTGAATAATTCTTTTTATGATTAATTTAGAAAAATGAATTCTAATGAATTTTAATAATAATAACATTAAAAAATCGTTTAAGGCAAGAATTTTGCATTAAACTTTGAAATTACTATAATTATTGTATGAAAAAGACAGTCAGCAGAGGATTTATTATGTTTTTTTTGTTCATTGGGCTGAGTATTTATGCTCAAAAAGATATTAAAATGGTTGAAGTAAAAGGCGAGCTTTTTAAAATGGGAAGTCAATCCGAATTTTATAAAGAAGAAACCCCTGTACATGAGCTTAGAGTATCAGATTTTTATATTTCTCAATACGAAATAGGTTTTGATGATTATTCGGCGTTTTGCAATACTGCCGGATTTAGCGAACCCTACGGAACGCCCGGATTTCCGGTAACAAATTTAAGCTGGCAAAGAGCCGTAATGATGTGTAATTGGTTAAGTTCGCGAGACGGATTTTCAAAAGCCTATAATATTCAGCGAGATGAAGAAAGCAAGGTGTTTATAGCTACATGCAATTTCAATTCAAACGGTTATCGATTACCTACCGAAGCCGAATGGGAATATGCGGCAAAAGGCGGACATCGCAGTAAAAATTATCACTTCAGCGGAAGTAACAGTCCGTATGCTGTTGCATGGTTTAGTGAAAATTATCAAGGTTTAGAGCATAAATCAGGAGAATTATTGCCAAATGAATTAGGAATATATGATATGAGCGGAAACGTTGCCGAATGGTGTTGGGACAGATACGATGAAACCCAATATTCAAAAAAAGATACCTTAAATCCTAAGGGTCCCGATGTCGGAGAATATCGCGTTTTCAGAGGCGGAACCCGAAGAGATAAAATGGAATATATATTTATTTCTCGACGTTTTTATTTGGAAGAAGACAAGAAAAATTTATATGTCGGGTTTAGAGTCGTGAGAACCAAAACCGATTAAACTGTTTACTAAATTTCGCATTGCATTGGAAAAAGCAATTTCTTTATCTGAACTGAATCAGAACATCAAACTTAATATTCAAAAGAACTTTTCAAATAATTTTTATATTGTTGCCGAAATCAGTGAACTGAATGAAAACAGAGGAAATGCTTATCTGCAACTGATAGAAAAATCTGATAATGACTTTGTTAAAGCAAAAGCCTCTGCAACCATTTGGGCATCAACTTACCGAATGTTAAAACCCTATTTTGAAACCACTACGGGACACTCCTTTCAAGCCGGTTTAAAAGTATTATTAGTTGTTAAAGTTGAATTTCATGAAATTTACGGATACAGTTTAAGTATTAAGGATATTGACCCGAGCTACACCATCGGTGATATAGAAAAAAAGCGATTGCAGATAATAAAAAGATTGGAAGAAGAAGGTGTTTTGAATATGAATAAAGAGATTGAGCTTGCAATTGTTCCCCAAAAAATTGCCGTTATTTCTTCAGAAACAGCCGCCGGTTACGGCGATTTTATTAAGCAATTAAATGAAAATGAATTCGGATATAAATTCTATACAAAATTATTTCCTGCCGCAATGCAAGGAGATGATACGGAAGGTTCAATAATTGAGGCATTAGACAAGATTTATCGTTATGAAACGCTTTTTGATGCAGTTGTGATTATCAGAGGCGGAGGTTCAAAAGCTGATTTAAGCCGGTTTGATTCGTATCAATTAGCACTTAATATTGCCCAATTTCCGATACCGGTTCTTACCGGAATAGGTCATGACAGGGATAGATCGACTGCTGATTTAGCAGCTCACACAAGTTTAAAAACACCCACAGCGGTTGCCGAATTCTTAATTGATGCGGTTTCTGAATTTGACAGGTATCTACATGAACTTTCAAAACGGCTCTATATTCAGGTTCAAGGAATTATAAATCAGGAAAAACAAAAAAACGAAACGTTTAAATCCGATTTAAAATTAATGCTTAATAGTATTCTTAAAGAAAAAAGAAACCATTTGAATGTTTCGAAAATTGTAATGAAAAATGCCGTTCGTTCGGTAATTCAAAACCGGCAACATAGTTTAAGTTTATATCCGCAAAAATTAAGGCATAGTTTTCAAAAATTAATGAGTAAAGAAGAGCAAAAATTGCAATTTGTTCGTTTCAGTTTAAAAAATAATACGGAAAATTTATTATCCGTACAAAACAATTTAATTGAAACATATACAATTAAAAATTATTTTCTGAATCCCGAAACCCAATTACAAAGAGGTTACAGTATTACACTCAAAAATAAATTGCCTGTAAAATCAATTAAAGAACTTAAAAAAGGCGATTTAATTACTACAAAATTGATTGATGGTGAAATTAAATCGAAAGTTGAAAATTAATTTGTAATTTTGAGTTTTCTAAAAAGGCAAAAAGATGCTAAGACAATATCCTGTATTAGTAAGATTAACAATTATTTTGTTATTTATAATATTAGTAATTTATTCGTTAATACAAGCAAAGCATATTTTGTATCCGATTGCTTTATCCGTATTGTTTTCGTATTTATTATATCCACTTGCGGCATTTTTTGAATATAAATTAAAGTTTCCGCGTGTATTGGCTGTTTTAATTCCTGTGTTATTATTTTTATCTGTAATTTCCGGTGCTTTATATATTTTTATAACCCAAATTCAAAGTTTTGTACATGATAATGAAATAAAAGAACAAGCCGTACATAATATTTTATTTATTCAGGCTGTTATTGAAGGAAAATATAATGTGAGTCCGGAAGACCAGAGTAATTGGATAGCTCAAAGTATTCGCGAGTTTTTTGAAAATGAAGGGCAAATTAAAAGTATTATATTGTGGGCTGCAGGTGCCGTGGAAGCATTATTGTTTATACCCATTTTTACTTTTTTCATGTTGCTTTTCAGACACAGAGCCGAAACATTTGCTCATAAATTAGCACAAAGAAGACATGCCGAATTAGCTGAAAAAGTAATTAAACAAATTTCAAAAGTTACGATAAAATATATCAGCGGAGTCAGCTATGTTGTTCTTATTTTAGCGGTTCTGCATTCAACTGCTTTGTCAATCATAGGAATAAAATATGCCTTAGTTTTAGGAATATTAACGGCATCGTTTTCATTTATCCCGTATTTCGGAACAATCGTCAGCGGAATTGTACCGGTATTATTTACATTAATAGCAAATTCCAATCCGTATTTAGCAATTGTGGTTGCCATTTACTATATCGGAATTACATTAATTGATCATAATATTTTAACTCCGAGTATAGTGGGAGGGAAAGTGCATTTAAATCCTTTTATAACTATTTTAAGTATCATAATAGGTGCTGCAATTTGGGGAATTCCGGGTATGATTATCGTGGTTCCGTTTATGGGAGTTGTAAAAATTATTTGCGATAACGTTGAAAGTTTAAAACCGTTCGGTTATATTTTAGGTGTTGATAAGCATGGTTTGTCGATAAATAAAATAGCTCGCTTTTTTATGAAAAAAAATGATAATATGTAATGAAGTAAATTATGTCAATAGTTATAATAATTGTTTCCGTCATCGTAATTTTACTTTTTTTACTGGTTTTCACAATCGGTTTTTTCTTTGGTTTAGGCAGAAAAAAGAAAGATTTAAAACGATTAGAGAAAGAACAGCAAATCCAAAAGCAAACCCAAGAAAGTATAATTCGGCATTTTTTGTATGAAGAAAAAAAATCCGGACGAGAGGATGATGACGAATCTGATATTTTTCCTGTTAAGATGATTAATCGAGGATATAAACGGATTAAGAAATTTTTAAAGTTTAAGCGGTTAGTATCAGATATTAAAGAAATTGAAGCGATTCGCTATTTTCGTAAATATTTTTTAAGTTATATCGGAATCGGTGTTTTAGTGTTCGGTTTCGGATTTTTTATGAAATTTACCATAAATGCAGCATATATAAATATTGCAGGGCGGTTTTTTATTGCTTCGGTTTCCGGTTTATTATTAATCCTTTTATCACATTCCATACGAAAAAAATATAGAACATTCAGCTCAATTTTAATGGGCGGTGCATTTGGCTTATTATATATCACATTTACGATTTCCTTTCATAACTATAATGTATTCAGTGTAAAACAAATTTTTCTAATTTATTTTATTTTAACCTTATTTTCGGTTATATTATCATTGTCATACAAACGATTTGAATTATTATTACTCACAGTTATATTAGGATTTATAGCTCCGTTCATTGCGGGTGTGGATTATATGCAATTCACAACAATTTTAGTTTACATTTTATTACTTGATGTTGCGTCTTTAGTAATCGCTTTTTATTACAGAAATATTTTACTTCGTTTGATACCTTCAATATTAACCGGTGTTTATCTTATTTTATGGGTATATAAAGCATACCAAAGTAATTATTTCGGTGAGTTTCAAATCGGGTTTTTATTTTCTACTTTAATATATATTGTACTAATTTTTATCAGCGTAGCATATATTATCAGACATCAGTTAAGTGATTATTATCCGATTGAATTTTCACTGCCCTTAGCTGTAAATTTGATATACTACTCAGTAGGGATGTATATGCTGAATGTTTTAAACCCTGAATTTAAAGGTGTGTTCACCGCTTTACTTGCAGTTTTTAACATCCTTTTTCTGATTATTATTTTAAATCTGCGGAAAGTTTCATCCAAAAGTTTTGTGTATTTATTCGGAATGATCAGTTTGTTATTTCTTACATTAATTCCGCCGGTTCAATTAGTCGGAAAAACAATAACAATGGTATGGGCAATTGAAACCGTATTATTATTATGGTTTTCAATGAAGTTGGAAGTTAAATTATTGAAAATAGCATCAATGTTTTTAATTGTTGGTTTAATTGCCGGTTTTTTATTGGATGTTGTTGAAAATTATTTGTCAATTTCACAAAATGCCCCAAAAAGACAACTATTGTTAAATAAAAGTTTTATTTCCGGAATTATGACCAGTATCGGCTTGGGAATTAATTTTATAATTTTAGGAAAAGGCAAAAATATATATCTGGTAAAACCTATAAAAATGAAATGGTTTAGGATGTTTATTTTTATTTTTTCTGTAGTTGCATTATATTTTTCGCTATATACCGAAATCCTTTACCGTTTAACCATAAGCCTTAAAGATGTTCATTTAATTAATATGTATATGGGCATATTTAATTACGCTTTTATTTTATCAGCAATGATTGGTTTGTTGTTTATTAATAATAAAACGCTAAAAATTATCAGCGGTATTATTGCCGGCTTATCCGTAATATTATTTTTTGTTTATTATTTGTATGAAATCATAAAAGTAAGAGAACATTTATTAATGAATCTTTCAATAACTGCAGAACAATTTAATATGCATATTTTATTAGTGGGGTTCTTATTGTTTATTCTTTATTTTGCATTTATAAATATCAAATCATTAAATCGTTATGTAAATCTTATGTCTCAACGGATAATTTCAATTTTACTTATTCTGATACTTACAACTGAAATTGACCATTTGTCTGTTATTTATAATAATCATATCGGAATTCCCGTCAGTTCAATAATAAATAATGCACACTATTTTTATTACACGATGTTTTGGATGGTATCTGCTTGGATGATATCTGTTTCGGCACTACTGTTTAACGGAAAAGAATTAATACGGATTTCAATGTTTATTGCCATTTTTACATTGCTGAAATTATTTATTTATGATTTTAACAGTATTTCTGTATCGCAACGGATTATCAGTTTCATAACCGGCGGATTAATTTTGTTGTTTATTGCATTCGTCAGACAACGAATGTTTGAGAAAAAAGTACTAAAAGAACCCTATAACTATGATGAAATTTAAAAATAATAAAACAATTGTATCCCGAACGGTATTTATAATATTCTTTATTGCAAATACTTTTAACGCATCATCCCAAAATTTTAACAGAACGGCTCACATTCAACCGGTTCTGACAGAAGGTTATTATAAAATCTTTTTAAGTCCTGAAATTACTTCTCAATTAAATCATTCTTTTCCGGATATACGAATTTACGATAATCATAACAATGAAATTCAATATATTTTGCAAAAAGAAAAAACTGTTTATGATAAAAATAAACGAATTAGTTTAAAGATATTAAAAAATAAGCATAAAAAATATAAACATCATACCGAATTAATCGTTCAAAATAATGAAAACTATCACATATCAAACTTGACTTTTAAAATTGTTAATAATCATAACCCGGTGTATCTTAAAATATACGGCAGCGATAATGAAAAAGATTGGTATGTTATAAAAAATAATTTCCCTGCTGTTCCTAAAATATCCGACTCAGATTCAACCGAAATACCTATTTTGGATATTCCGGAGAGTAGTTTCAATTTTTATAAACTATTATTTTATGATTATGATGAAGAACCGATTGAAATTACTCACGTATATTTTCATGATTTGGCAAACGTAAGGGCTGAATATGTTCAACTAAATTCACCAAAAATAAGCCAAACAGATACTTTGAGCAAAAGCATAATTACATTAGAATTCAAATCGCCTCAATTTGTTGATATGATTTCATTCGGAATTGAAGGACCGGTATATTATCTGCGAAAAGTAAAAATGATTAAAAAAGACACTTCATCTGTCCCGCACACAGGCGAAGAATATTTTGACCAGTTTAAAAAAGAATTTTATATCGGTTCATTAAAAAGTAATCGAATAAATTTATGGGATTATAAAGCAAAAAAAATTGAATTTGTAGTTGAAAATAAAGATAATCAATCTTTAATATTTTACAAAGCAAATGCTTATCAAATTAAAAACTATATAGTTACATACTTAAAACCCGATGAAACATACACTATAAAATTCGGAAGTGTTGAAGCAAATTTTCCGAGTTATGACTTGCCCTATTTTCAAGATACCATTCCGGTGGTTTTGCCTGAAGCCTATATTGATAATATTCAAATAAATAAGGATAATAACACAAAAATAAAACCGATTTGGAATTTTTCCGTAAAATATTTATGGTATCCGATAGGTGCAATTGTTTTAATTTTAATTTTAATCAGCATCAAATTGATAAGAGAGAAATTTGTTAATAATAAAAAAACTGAATAACTTTACTCGCTAATAATAACAATAAAAATAATAATTATGAAAAACTTTATCTTATTAAGTCTTTTTACATACATTATTGCATTTTCTGCGCAGGCACAAAAATTCAGAATAGAAGAAAGCAGCGGTTTTATGAACGATAAAGCACGTCCTTGCATCAGTATTGTTTTTGAACCGTCGTCAAAAGAAGCTAAAGATGCATGGAAAGATTATTTGAAAAAAAAATACGATTTGAAATTAAAAAGTGACAAAGGAGATGACTTAAAACTCGAAGCAGGTATTTTTCCTGCCGTATCATCCAAAACTATGGACTTTACCACAAAATTTGAAACAAATAAAGATGACGGAACAACAAAAATGAATGTTTTTATATCATACGGTTATGATATTTTTTTAAACAAAACCGATAATCCCTCCGAACATTCCGCATTGTTAGCAATTATGAAAGATTTTTCTTTAGAATTTTTAAGAGAATATTACAACAAAAGCTTAGCCGATTTGAACAGTCAATTATCAAAAATTGAAAAAAACAGAGACAAAACCATCGGCGATAACGAAAATTTAGCAAAAGATATTGAAAACAATAAACAAACAATCATTAATTTAACCAAAGAAAATGAAGAAAAAGCTAAATTAACAGAAACCAATAAAGCAACAATCGAAACATTAAAAACAGATGTTGTGAAAAAACAAGAAGAAATTCAAAAAATGAACGAAATTATTAACGGAATAAAATAAATTTATCATTTTTATATAAATTCTAAATTTTTAAACACATGAAACACTCGAAAAACAATTTTTCACAACAGGAGTATAACTAACAGAATTCCTTAATTATGTTCGTTCAAAGAAGGTGTTCCTATGTGCAGAAAGAAACAATTAACATCAATAATGATAAGCATTCAATTTTCAGAATATTAATTAATTATAAATTTTTAGACACATGAAAAAACTATTTCTATTTTTAGTCTTGGCTCTATTTGTAGGCTCAAGTGTTAATGCACAAAAAGGACTGTCGTTCGGATTAAGAGCAATTCCAACTTTAAATTGGGTTTCAACAACTGATACCGATTCGGCATTCACATACAGTAACGACGGTACGAAAATCGGTATCGGATTCGGACCTTCGGTTCGATATAAATTTTCAGATAATTTTAATGTTGATATTTCAGGTATTTTTACGTGGCAGAAATTCGGATTTTCAATTGAAAATCAAATGCCCGATAATAATACAGTATATTCTGCAACCGAAGAATTTAAATTGCAATATATTCAAGTCCCTTTAAATTTTAACGGACAATTTGATGTTGCAACTGATTTTAAAGCATTAATTAATTTTGGTGCCGGCGCCGGTATTTTATTAAATAGTTCTCGTTTAGTAACCCATGGTACAGATTATTCAACCGAATATGATCCGAGTATTAAAATGTTAACTTTTGTTGACATTTATTTAACTGCCGGAGCCGGTGTTGTTTATGATATAGAAGATAATTTGCACTTATCATTAACCGTTCAATATAATAACGGAATACTTGACGGCTGGTTAGATAATAAAGATACCTATCCGCAATTGGTTCATGACCTGAACTTAAAACATAAAAATATTGCATTTAGTTTAGGATTTTATATCGATTTATAAAAATTTGAATTTATCAATTATAGAAAACGCTTCACTAATAAGAAGCGTTTTTTTGTTTCAACGGAAACTGACGGTATTTAAACACTTGTTACAAGTATTTATTATTTCTTTTTCTTCATTTTCTTATTTTGTTTATCCATTTCAGCCTGCAATGGTGTAACA
>DYOF01000128.1 GCA_020720665.1 Acetofilamentum sp.
ACACTTCTCACTTGATACTCCTTTAACCATTTGAGCTGTTCAATGCTTAATCCTTTATGCGACGAAGTCCTCACCATAGATAAATTTTAAAGAAAATCCGGTACAGTTTAAAAATAAAGTTTTATATTTGCTTCAAAGTAAGCAAGAAAAAAAACAACAACCTTGTGAAACTTGACAATTAACTACAAATTTTTTAAACACATGAAAAAAAGATTAATTTTATTTTTAATAACCGGGCTTCTCTTCAATAGCTCATTTGCACAGCCGTTTTCAAATTTTGTATTTTTTTCGGAAGACGGTGAACCCTTTAACTTAGTTTTAAATGGCGTTATTCAAAATAACCACCCTCAAACAAACGTAAAAGTTGAAGGCTTAAATGCTACCAACTATAAGGTAAAAGTCATTTTTGAAGATAAAACAATTCCGGCAATTGAAAAAAATGTATTTACAAAACCTGAAATAGAAATTACTTATGCTATTAAAAAAAATAATAAAGGAGAAAATGTTTTACGATATTATTCTGAAGCACCTGTTATACACGAAGTACTTGTAATACAAGAAAATCAAGATATACATCCCCCCGATGTAACAGACCCGGTTATAATCCAAGATAATACGAACTCTTCCGATGTCAGTATTAATCTAAACATTAACAATTCGGGAATTGGCATAAATTCAACAGATGGCTCTCTAAATATCAGTGCCGAGATAAATCTTAACGCAAATGATGTTCAATACAGCGACCTACATACAGAATATGAAACCACACATATTACAACAAACAATAATACAGGCGGATACTATCAAATGCCGGGATATTCCGGTCGAATAGGATGTCCGTGGCCTATGGAACATCCTGATTTTCAAAAAGCCCTGAATACAATCGAAAATGCCGATTTTGATTCTGATAAGTTAATAATTGCAAAGCAAATTGTCAGCTCAAATTGTTTAACCGCACAACAAATTAAAGAATTAACCGGTTTATTCGATTTTGAAAATGATAAATTAGATTTTGCAAAATTTGCATACAAATACACATATGATGTTGAAAACTACTATATAATAAACGACGTCTTTGAATTTTCTTCATCTATAAAAGAACTTGACGATTATATTCGAGCATACTAATATTAAAAAGGATTAAACCCAAATTTTTTTCAAAAGAACAAGTTTATTTTAAATTTGTTCTTTTTTTATTAATACGATACCTTGAACGTTCATTATTCTACCGAAAATTTAAAAATTAAAAATCCGGTTTTAACCGTAGGAACTTTTGACGGTGTTCACGTCGGACACAAAAAAATTATTTCAACATTAATTGAAGATGCAAAAAAAATTAACGGTGAGTCAGTTATATTTTCCCTCTCACCGCACCCTCGAAAAGTTCTCTTTCCGGAAACAGAAGCAGTTTTCCTTTTAAATACGGAAGAAGAAAAAATAAAACGTATAGAAAAATCAGGAATTGACAGGCTTATAATTTATCCTTTTACTAAAGAATTTGCTGCATTAAGCTCTTGTGAATTTATAGAAAAAATTCTTTTTGAAAAGCTGAAAGTAAAAAAATTAATTGTCGGACACGACCACCATTTCGGAAAAGACCGAGAAGGCAGAGAAGAAGTTTTAAAAGCATGTGCTGACCGTTTCGGAATAAGCGTAATAAAAGTCGGGGCACATTTAATTGACGGGAAAACCGTAAGTTCAACTAAAATTAGAAACGCTTTAATTAACGGAGATATTGATACAGCAAACACATTTCTCGGATACAACTATGTTTTATCGGGGGTTGTTACAGAAGGAAACCAAATCGGCAGAGAAATGGGGTTTCCGACAGCTAATTTATTAATACAATCGGATAAATTAATTCCGAAAAACGGAGTTTATGCCGTATCGGGTTCAGTTAAAAACAAAGAATACGGCGGAATGCTAAATATAGGAATAAACCCGACTGTAAATTCAGATAAAAAACGTTCAATAGAAGTTCACCTTTTCAAATTTTCTGAAAATTTATACGGGCAAGAAATATCGGTAGAATTAAAATCATATATCCGGAACGAAAAAAAATTTGACAGTACGAACGCATTAAAAAAACAATTGTACATTGATAAAGAAACCTGCTTAACTATATTGAACAAGTAAAAATAAAAATTCAATTTTGCAATACATTAATATTGCCTTACTTTTGTAAAAAATATAATACACAGAAATGAACAAAATCAGAGTAAGATTTGCCCCCAGTCCGACCGGACCCTTACACATGGGAGGTGTCAGAACCGCACTGTTTAATTACTTATTTGCAAAAAAACATAAAGGAAGTTTTCTGTTAAGAATTGAGGATACCGACCAAATGAGATACGTTCCGGGAGCTGAAGAATACATTATGGAAGCCCTGAATTGGTGCGGAATTAAAATAGACGAAGGAATCAAAGAAGGCGGACATTACGGTCCGTACAAACAATCTGAAAGAAAAGAAATTTATAAAACATACATCCAAAAACTAATTGATAACGGTAGTGCCTACTATGCCTTTGACACACCCGAAGAATTAGACGAAATGAGAAAGCAATCGGAGGAAAGCGGGTCATCTGTCCGTCAATATAATTTTATGACACGCCGTGAAATGAAAAATTCATTTACCCTTACAAAAGACGAATTAAACAAAAAACTTAATTCCGGCGAACCCTACGTTATTCGCTTTAATGTTCCCGAAAACGAAAATTTAACTGTAAACGACATCATTCGCGGAGAAGTAATAGTAAACACCTCTCAATTAGACGACAAGGTACTATTTAAATCAGACGGTTTGCCCACCTATCATCTGGCTAATATCGTTGATGATTATCTTATGAAAATAACACATGTTATAAGAGGTGAAGAATGGTTACCTTCTCTTCCCTTACATGTATTATTGTACAGAAGTTTCGGATGGGAAAATACAATGCCTCAATTTGCACATTTGCCCTTATTGCTAAAACCGACAGGCAAAGGGAAATTAAGTAAACGTGACGGAGACCAACTCGGGTTCCCTGTGTTTCCCTTAGAATGGAAAGACCCCGAAACCGGCGAAATATCAGCCGGTTATAGAGAATCAGGATACCTGCCCGATGCTTTTTTAAATATGATTGCTCTCTTAGGATGGAATCCCGGTAATGAGGAAGAAATTTTTAATGTCGATGAATTAGCAAAAAAATTTGATTTAACTAAAGTTCAAAAAGGAGGTGCCCGTTTTTCTCCTGAAAAAGCAAAATGGTTTAATCAACAATACATTATTAAAACAAGCAATGAAGATTTAATGGAACACATAACTCCCTTCTTACAAAACAAAACGATTGACGGAGATAATTTATATTTAGAAAAAGTAATCGGTTTAGTTAAAGAACGAATGGTTCTGTTATCTGATTTTTGGGGGCAGGCAGCATTTTTCTTTGAAACACCTCTTGAATATGATGAAAAATTAGTAAAAAAACATTGGAAAGAGGACACAACACAAATTATGTTGCATATTTATGAAATTATTGAAAGAATTAAGGAGTTGAAGTTTACATCTTCTCATATTGAAGAGTCTGTAAAATTTTATATTGAAGAGCAAGAATTGAGTTTCGGCAATGTTTTAAATCCGTTGAGACTAATTTTAACAGGAACCGGGGGCGGACCGCACATTTTTGACATTATTTCAACAATAGGAAAAGAAGAATCGCTAAAACGTATAATGAACGGAATAACAAAAATTAAAAAATAAATTGAACAGGGAGAATCAAAACGTGTATTATATTGATATTCATACTCATAATATTAACTCTGATGCTGATTTATCTGTTATAAATTTATACCCTAAGGAACTTGCAAATGTATTACCCGAAAAAAACTATTCGATAGGGATACATCCATGGGTGGTAAATCATTTAACAAATGACTCAGACACAGAATTATTAAAAAATCAGTTACGCAAAAAAAACATTCTCGCAATCGGTGAAATCGGCTTAGATAAATTAAAACCCGAATTCAAATTACAACAATACGTATTTATTTCGCAAATAAAGTTAGCAAACACAACAAATAAACCCATAATTATTCATTGCGTAAAGGCTTTTGGAGAAGTATCAGAAATTCTCAAGAATGAAAATGTTAAAAATTCGATTATTTTTCATCGATTTTCCGGAAATAAAACAATTGCCGAACAATTCGTTAAAAAGGGATATTATTTATCTTTCGGGCATGAATTATTTCATACAAAGTCTAAAGTGCAATCAGTTTTTAAAACAGTTCCGAATGAAAATTTCTTTTTAGAAACCGATGATTCTCAATATTCAATAAAAGACATCTATCAAAAAGCCTCAGAATTAAGAAATTGTACGGTTGAAACAATTTCAGATTCTGTACGGTCCAATTTCAATAAATGTTTTAGAATATGATACTAAACAGATACTCTCGAACTATATTGCTTTTTGGAGAAGCGTCATTTCAAAAACTTAAAAACAGTCATATATTAATTGTCGGTTTGGGCGGTGTCGGCGGATATGCTGCCGAACAAATTTGCCGAGCCGGAGTCGGAAAACTAAGCCTTATTGATTCAGACACTATTCAAGAGAGCAATATAAATCGACAGCTGATTGCCTCCACAACAACAATCGGAAAAAACAAAACGGATGTATTTCTTCAACGACTAAAAGATATAAACCCCGATGCCGAAATATTTATTATAACTGATTATATTTCAGAATCAAATGTTGGTGCGATTTTAAATACCATAAAGCCCGATTATGTTGTTGATGCAATTGATACTCCGGCACCCAAAGTCAGTTTGATAAAAACTTGTATCATTAATAAAATACCGATAGTTTCATCAATGGGAGCCGGCGGACGCATAAACCCCGAAAAAGTGCAAATTGCCGATATCGAACAAACATATAATTGCGGCTTAGCTCGTGTGGTTCGAAAACGCTTACATAAAATGGGTATCAGAGGCGGTTTTAAAGTCGTTTTTTCATCGGAAAATGTTATTGAAGAAGCCATTGTTCAAGAAGAAAGCAGGAATAAAAAAACAAATGTCGGTTCGGTTTCATATATGCCCGCTGTTTTCGGAATGTTTTTGGCATCAGTTGTTATCAGAGATATTACTAATAATAAATAAACGATGATAAAGTATATTTTAATAGGATTATTTCCCTTCTTAAGTGCTTTTAATATGCACTCACAGAATTTTGAAGGAGGTGTTTTGCTCGGTGTAAACGGAAGTCAAGTGGACGGAGACGAACAAGGCGGTTATAAAAAAGCAGGTTTAATTATAGGAGTTTACGTTTACAAACCGATAACTAAAAACAGCGGCTTAAAAATTGAAACGTATTATGTGGGAAAAGGAGCCGTATTAAACATTGACTATCAGGACGGTTCAATTTTTCAGGAGTTTAATACAAAACTGCATTATATTGAACTGCCGTTTTTATATAACCTTAAATTTCACCCTAAAATAAATATTTCAATAGGTATTGCACCCTCATATTTGTTTTCACACAAATTAGTCAGACAATATCAACCCATTGATAAACAATACTATAAAATACAATCAATTGATGTGCAACCGATGGGGCAAATCAGTTTTTATTTAAGTGATCATATTTCTTCCGAATTAAGAATTTCTCGGTCAATAACTGATATGAGACCCGAAGCCGAAACGGCTTGGTTTAATAACAATTTGAGTGTTTTACTAAAATATACGTTTTAAATGGAAGAAAAAAAAATAGTAATAGCTATAACCGGTGCTTCCGGCATGATATACGCATATCAATTAACAGAAAAACTAAATTCTGAAGAATTTAAAAATCAAATTGCCGAAATTGCAATTGTTTGTTCCGATAATGTAGAAAAAATTTGGAGTACAGAAATTTATACACCAAAACTTTCGGATTTAAACTTCAAATTTTATAATAATAATGATTTTTATGTTCCGTTTGCTTCCGGCTCCTCTGCATTTGATGTAATGATTATAATTCCGTGTTCAATGGGAACGCTCGGAAGAATAGCTGCCGGAATTTCTGACAGTTTAATCGGACGAACGGCGGATGTAATGTTAAAAGAACGAAAAAAATTGATTTTGGTAACGCGAGAAACACCGTTAAGTTTAATCCACATTAATAACATGAAAACAATAACAGAAGCCGGCGGAATTATTTGTCCGGCGTCGCCATCGTTTTATCATAATCCGAAAACTGTTGAAGAAGCGGTTGATACTGTAATTGAGCGTGTTCTGGATTTGTCCGGTTTCAAATTCATAGGAAAACGATGGAAAAAAAGTTGAGAGCCGGCAAGCTAAGCCCAATTATTCATTGCGACATCAATTTTATGTTTGATTGTGTTTTTACCCTGCACCTGTGAGGACTTTTTAAGCTCATATATTCTGTTAATTGCCTCACCGTCACATGAAAACACCCGACAGGTGCAAGGAACACACTTTAAGACATCACTCCCTTTGGTTGTGAAATAGTTTCACTCGGTTCATTTGCAACACATTGCATACAAGTCGGAGTAAACAGGAGGCATTTTCAAAATA
>DYOF01000016.1 GCA_020720665.1 Acetofilamentum sp.
ATAAGCATTCAATTTGCAGATTATTAATTAATTATAAATTTTTAGACACATGAAAGTATATAACACAGGAGATATAAGGAATATTGCTTTAGTAGGAAATGCAGGAAGCGGTAAAACTACCTTGGCTGAAAATTTCGCTCTTGAGGGAGGAAAAATTCAAAGAAAAGGAACAATTGATTCAAAATCAACCCTATCAGATTACAGACCGGTTGAGCATGTACAAGAAGGTTCGGTTTTTTCATCAATATTAAACAGCGAGTGGAACGGAGTTAAAATCAATATTTTAGATGCACCCGGAGCATTAGATTTTATAGGAGGTGCTGTTTCTTCAATAGCAATTGCCGATACAACACTTTTAGTTTTAAATGCTCAAAACGGAATTGAAGTAGGTGCCGAAATACACTGGAGATTAGCCGAAAAATTAAATAAACCTGTTGTTATCATTGCAAATCATTTAGATCACGATAAAACAAATTTTGAAAAAACAATAGATCTGGCAAAAGAGCAGTTAGCTTCGTCCGTTACGATTGTTCAGTATCCCGTAAATCAAGGACCCGAATACAACTCAATGATTGACCTTATTACAATGAAAATGTATAAATGGTCAGCTGACGGAAGCAAACAAGAGGTATTGGACATTCCGGATTCAGAAAAAGAAAAAACCGATGAACTCAGGATGATTTTAATTGAGGCGGCAGCTGAAAATGATGAAGCTTTAATGGAGAAATTCTTTGAAAATGATACACTTACCGAAGATGAAATGAGAGAAGGTATATTAAAAGGAATTTTAGGCAGAGGAATGTTCCCCGTATTATGTACATCAGCAAAAAATAATATGGGAACCAAACGTTTAATGGACTTTATAAAAAATGCACTACCCTCTCCTGCCGCAATGCCCGGAATGAAAACAAAAGACGGAAAAGAAATAAAACCGGATGCATCCGGAACAAAATCACTCTTTGTTTTTAAAACCGGTGTTGAAGAACATTTAGGCGAAGTTAACTATTTTAAAGTGGTTTCGGGAGAAATTGCCGAAAGCGACGACTTAGTAATTGTATCAAACAAAAATAAAGAACGAATTTCTCAAATATTTGCCGTTAACGGAAAAAACCGAGAAAGTTTACCCAAAATTGTTGCCGGAGATATCGGTGCAACCGTTAAATTAAAATACACAAAAAATGAAGATACATTAACAGAAAAAGGCAATGAAGATTGTATTGAATCAATTAAATATCCGAATCCGAAAATTCGCAAAGCAATACGAGCTTTAAGCGAATCAGACGAAGAGAAATTGGGCGAATACCTGCATCGTTTGCATGATGAAGACCCGACCTATATTTTGGAATATTCAAAAGAACTGAAACAACTTATTCTTCACGGACAAGGAGAACATCATTTGAATACCTTAAAATGGCACTTAGATAATACATTCAAAATTCCTACAGAATTTTTAGCTCCTAAAATTCCTTACAGAGAAACGATTACAAAAGCAGCACAATCCGATTTCAGACACAAAAAACAATCCGGCGGAGCCGGTCAATTCGGTGAAGTTCATATGATTATTGAACCACATGAAGAAGGAAAACCAAAACCGACTACTTATAAATTGAACGGTAAAGAATATACTGTTACCGTCAGAGACGAAGATGTAATTGAATTAAAATGGGGCGGTAAATTAGTTTTTTACAATTGTATTATCGGCGGTGTAATTGACAAAAACTATATGCCTGCAATTATTAAAGGACTTATGGAAAAAATGGAAAACGGACCCTTAACCGGAAGTTACGCCAGAGATATCCGAGTAAGTGTTTATGACGGAAAAATGCACGATGTTGACTCAAATGAAATATCATTTAAAATTGCGGGTTCAAAAGCGTTCTCAGCAGCGTTTAAACAAGCGGGTCCCAGAATTTTAGAACCTATTTATAATTTAGAAGTTATGGTTCCGTCTGACAGTATGGGTGACGTAATGAGCGACCTGCAAGGCAGAAGAGCAATTATTCAAGGAATGAGCAGTGCTAAAGGTTTTGAAATTATCAATGCGAAAGTACCTTTAGCTGAGGTTTCAAAATATGCAACGGCTTTAAGCTCTATTTCGGGCGGAAGAGCAACTTTTGAATTAGAATTTGATGAATATGCCCCTGTTCCGGGTGATATTCAAAATGAACTGATAAAAGCTTACGAAGAAGAACAAGGTGATGAAGATTAAAAAATGATTTAATATAAATGAATAAAGCACTCCGTTAAGAAGTGCTTTTTTTTTAAATAATTTAGATTAATTTTGTTGCTGCACGCTTAGTTTTAAATTTAATGAAAATTCTTGATCAATATATAATTAAAAAATTTTTAGGAACCTTTTTCTTTTCAATCTTATTGATAATCAGCTTAGCAATTGTAATTGACCTGACAGACAAATTAGATGCCTTTATTGAAAAACAAATTCCTTTAAACGAAATTATTTTTGATTATTACTTAAATTTTATTCCGTATTATACTAATTTGTTCCTATTTCTGTTTATTTTTATTTCCGTTGTTTTTTTTACATCAAAAATGGCAGGAAAGTCTGAAATAATTTCAATAATCGGAAACGGAATCAGCTTCAACCGAATGTTATATCCGTATTTTATTTCGGCATTTGTTTTAGCTGTTTTCTCATATTCATTAAGTAATTTTATAATCCCGCCGGCAAATCAAGTTCGTTTGAATTTTGAAAATACATATATTCAGGGTACCTATTACAACAGCGACCGGAATATACACAAACAAGTCAGTCCGGGAGTTTATATTTATATGGAGAATTTTAATACACTTACAAATACCGGGAATAAATTTTCAATAGAACATTTTGAGGGCAGTGTTTTAAAGTCGAAACTAATGGCACAACGAGTAAAATGGGACAGCACAATTAATAAATGGCATGTAACACAATACTATATTCGAGACATCTTAAAAGACAAAGAAATTATTAAAAACGGCAAAAGCATTGACACAAGCCTTAATATCACTCCTATTGATTTTAAGAGAAGAGATACTGACAAATCAACTATGAACTTCTCGGAACTTAATAGTTATATTGCAGACAAAAAACTAAGAGGCGAAACCAATATAAATACCTACCTATTAGAACGTTATCAGAGAACAGCATTTCCCTTTTCAACATTTATTTTAACCTTATTAGGGGTTTCATTGTCATCACGCAAAAGCAAAGGAGGAACCGGTATAAAAATATTCATCGGTTTAGGTATCAGTTTTGTATATATTTTTTTAATGAGAATTGCTGAACAGTTTTCAATTAAAGGAGGATTTCCTCCTCTGCTTGCCGCATGGTTTCCAAATTTTATTTTTTTAATTGTTGCTTATTTCCTCTATCGAATTGCACCGAAATAATCAAACAAGTAATTCGTTTCTAAAAGAAAAATCGGGTGATTTCTTTTTTAAGGGAAGGCCTTTTTTATTATTGTAAATACATTTTTTGAAGATTAACTTCATCATCAAAAAACATTTCGGCTAAGGTTTTAAAAAAATCGGTATAATCTGAAACATAAAATTCATGTTTGGGAGAGGTTTCGCTTGTATTTAACAAATTATTTTCACTTAAAATTTCTTTTAATTTTTGTGCAACAACTACAGATGAGTCAATAATATTTGTTTTGAAGTTGTAAAATTTGCGGATTTGATTTTTAATGATAGGGTAATGTGTACATGCCGGAATTAAGCCGTCAATTCCTTGTAAAGTTTCATCAGATAAATATTCTTTAATAATTGCATTACTGATGTTATCGTAGATAAAACCCTCTTCAATCATAGGAACCAACATCGGTGTTGCTAATGAAACAATTTCTTTATCCGGTGCAATTGCATTTATTTTTGTCGTGTAAGTATTACTTTTAATTGTTCCTTTTGTTCCGATAACACCAATTTTTTTCAAATTTCAAACAATTCAGCCGGATTAATCTTAAACTGTAACATTTTTGCAGTTTCTCGTCCACCGTCTCCGCCTTTTCTTTGCATTGTTATTTGTCCGATTTTTATATTTCCTTGTTTTGTAATTATTACACTACCTGATGAATAATGATTAATAACGACATTAATCGGTTTCAAAATCCATCTTGCATTTTTATCAATTTTCTGAGCGACAAGCATCCATTCAGCAGAACACTTCCCTCGTCCCTTGATTATATCATTAACAATCAAACTTTTATTTTTTTCTAACCATAATAATATTTTTTCTTGATTTGACGAACTAAATTCGTTCATAAAAGTCCTTCTTTTGTCTTTCGGATTTTTTATTGTTGGTGTTATTTCTCCTGTATACTTTTTCAAAATTGTTACAATATCGCCGGGTATATTCCACATTTCTTGAAACTTATCTACCCGGCGTTTATCAATTTGATTAAATCCTTTCGAATTGCTTACAAGTTTAACTTGCAAATTTTCAACATCAATTGCTTTTTTGAGTTTGATTGTTACCTGAACTTGCACATCTGTTTTATAACCAGACAATACGTTTGCTTCAACGTATTCAATTTCAGATAATTTATACTTTAACCAAAATCAACCAAATCTGAGTACATTAATGTTTTTTTAACTTGTTAACTATAATTCGTGATATTTATCTGATTTATAAATTAATTTCCAATTATCCGAATTTTTCCAAATTTCAATAACTGAATTCGAGTAATTCTCTTCATAAATATCAAAGTTGTTATATAATTTTCTTAACGGAATTGGAAATGTAACGTTTATTTTAGGTGTAAATTTAAATTTTTTATGTTTAATTAATTTTTTTGACAAATTCATCCACTGCTCTAATTCAATTAGTTCGTCTTTTGAATTTGAAATTTCAAGTTGAGTTTGAATAAATAAAAGAGCTCTCGTAATTATAACAACATTTTCGGGATACAATACAAAATATATCCAATAATCTCTTTCAAAAAACAACTTATCAATTGCTCTAACACCATTTATAGCAATCCATTTATCACTATTTTGCATGGTTTTTATTTCAATCTTTCTAACTTTCCCATCTTTATAAACAGATAATCCGTTAAACCCGGAGAGCCTTTTAACTAGTTCAATCTTAGCTCCTTTAAATGTTTCTAATGAACAAACCAACCCGGTGCCTATTTTTTCTATTGAATTGCTATGATCCATATTTTATAATGCCTTAGGATTTAGAAATTTATTTATTGCTTTTTGCAAATCTATTGACAAATTGTAAAATAGAATAGCATTTTTTGCATCTTTTAATGCTATTCTCTTTTGTTTGATAATTTTATTACAACAAATATAAAATAAACGATTAGAACAATCCGGCATGTTTACCGGCAATTCCTTTAATTCATTTTTCATAATCAGAATTTAATTACAAAATAAATTTGTTCCGCTCCCCATAAACGGGTCATAAATTAAATCTCCTTTATTTGACCAAGTATTAATCTGGTCAGCAACAAGTTTCTCCGGAAAAATTGCCGGATGTTTGTAAGCAATTTTATCTTTTGTTGAAATTCCGCCACCTATTGAGTAAGAAAAAACATTTCCGACTTTCTTTTCTGTTGTTCTTTCAACTTTTTTATAGTCCAAACTTCCTTCTTTTCCTCTATTTTTCATATTAGCAAGTCCTTGATATTTGGTGATTTCAGTTATCGGATTAAAAGTTTTAGGTGTATTTTTTGAAAACACAAACATATATTCAAAGTGCTGATGATAACGATTTCCTGTCGTCGGCATCGGATTGTTTTTGTAATAAAGCATTGTGTCATGAACGTTAAATCCAATTTCCTTGAAATAAATTGCTTGTTTAAAAGATGTTAATGTCTCAGAACCATTTTCAGTTTTATCTCCGACAACCCAAATAATTACTCCTCCGATTTTCAAAATTCTGTATAATTCATTTGCAATTTTTTCAAAAGGAAATTTATAGCCGTTATAATCTCTTAAATCATCGTAAGGTGGTGATGTAATAACCATGTCAATAAAATTATCATTCATTAATTTCATTGTTTCAAGGCAATTTTCATTGTAAATTGTATTTAATTCCATTTTTTGAAATTTTTAATACAAAAATAGACTATTATCAGAAAATGAACTTAAGTAACAGAATAATAATTTTGAATTATCAAAATTATTGAGTTTAATTATATATTTTATTGTAAATACATTTTTTGAAGATTAACTTCATCATCAAAAAACATTTCGGCTAAGGTTTTAAAAAAATCGGTATAATCTGAAACATAAAATTCATGTTTGGGAGAGGTTTCGCTTGTATTTAACAAATTATTTTCACTTAAAATTTCTTTTAATTTTTGTGCAACAACTACAGATGAGTCAATAATATTTGTTTTGAAGTTGTAAAATTTGCGGATTTGATTTTTAATGATAGGGTAATGTGTACATGCCGGAATTAAGCCGTCAATTCCTTGTAAAGTTTCATCAGATAAATATTCTTTAATAATTGCATTACTGATGTTATCGTAGATAAAACCCTCTTCAATCATAGGAACCAACATCGGTGTTGCTAATGAAACAATTTCTTTATCCGGTGCAATTGCATTTATTTTTGTCGTGTAAGTATTACTTTTAATTGTTCCTTTTGTTCCGATAACACCAATTTTTTTCAAATTTTCATGTTTAGCGATGTATTCTGTTGCAGGATCAATAACATTCAAAACGATTGCTTTGCCTTCCGCTCGTTTTTTTACGCTTTCGAATGCAGCCGCAGATGCTGTATTACAGGCAATTAAAATAATTTTGCAGTTTTTTTCGAGTAAAAAATCAGTAATTCTCAATGAATAATTTTCAACAGTTTCAGCAGATTTATCTCCGTAAGGAAGATGAGCGGTATCTCCGAAGTATATTATTTTTTCATCAGGCAATAAATTTTTTACGGCAGCAGCAACGGTTAAACCGCCGGCACCCGAATCAAATATACCGATTGGTAAACTCGAATTAAAATTACTCATACTAATTTTTTTAATTCAAACCTGCATTTCAGAATTGAAGATGCAGGTTTGAATTTAATTTTGAGGAAACAGAATTAATTAGCAGATAATTTTTTTCTGATTTCTTCTGTTACATCAATACTTTGGGTTTTAGAGAAATATAACAAAGTAGTTTCATCAAAAATATAAATAAATTCACCTGCTTCTGCAACATCTTTTATCGCTTTTTGAACTTTTTCGGTAATAGGGGTTAATAACTCCATCTGCCGAGCATTAATTTTTTGTTGAACACTTCCTTCATAGGTTTGTAAACGTTGTTGCAAAGCTAATAATTCAGCTTGTTTATCTTCCATTGTAAGCTCGTCCCATTTTTCAGGACTTGCATCAGCTAATTGACTGTTTTCGACAATTTCCGTATATTTTTTTTGATATTCTGCTTGCATTTCTTGGAAGCGAGAAGTATATTTTTTTGTCATCTCTTCCAATTCGGTTTTTGCACTTTTTGTTTCGGGCATTTCGTCAATCAGTGTTTGAGAATTTGTATGTCCGAATTTTAATTTTTGTGCTGTTGTTGTTCCCATAACAACGGTCAGCAAAAATACTACTGCACTTAATTTTATTAATAATTTCATTTTATTGATTTATAGATTTATAGAATTTTAATTATATCCGAGTTTTTTCAGAATGTCATCACTGATATCATATTTAGGATCCGTATAAATTAGAGACATATCAGCTGCTTTATCAAAAATAAAAGAATAGTTTCCCTCTGTTGCAATTTCTTTAATGGCGTTATATACTTCGTCTTGTATGGGTTTAATTAATTCTTGACGTTTTTTATACAGTTCGCCTTCGTTTCCGAAATATTTTTCTTTTAATTCATTTGCTTCGTTTTCTAATCGAATAATTTCATCTTCTCTTTGACGTTTCATTTCAGATGATAAAAGGGCACTTTCTGTTTGATAATCTTTGTACTTTTGTTCTACATTTTTGTATTTTGCTTCAATTTCTTTTTTCCATGTTTCTGATTGTGCATCAAGTTTGTTTTGAGCGTTTTCATATGCCGGTATTTTACCTAAAATATATTCGGTATCCACATATGCATTTTTTTGTGCTGTTATCGGAAAGGAAAAAAATCCGATTAAAAGTAATGATACGATTGATTTTTTCATTTTTTAAGATTTTAATTATTAATTACTTGTACGTTTTAAGAAGATTATTTTGTTCTTAAAGTTTTTCAAGCAAAAATGATGCAAAACTGATAATTAAAATTGTTGTCCCATTGTAAAGTGAAATTCGTTTCCGTGCGCTTTTGTTTCTCCGGATTGGCTGTCAAAGCCGTAACCCCAGTCAAATCCGAGTTGTCCCAACATCGGCAGAAAAACTCTTATACCTACACCGGCAGAGCGTTTAATACTGAACGGATTAAATGTTTTGGTATCATACCATGCGTTTCCGGCTTCAACAAAAACTAAACCGTAAATGTTTGCACTTTCACTTAATATTGCCGGATATCTTAATTCCATTGTGTATTTTGTGTATATATTTGTTCCTTTTTCGGGGTTTAATTTTCCGTCTTCGTATCCTCTTAAACCAATAATATCAACGCCGTAGGAATTGTATGACATTCCGCTTCCGCCGACACTATAGCCTCCTATAGGCGAGTATCCGATATCTTTATTATAGAAACCCAGCATTCCGAATTCTGTTTTTGTATGGAAAACAAGGTCGCCCCAAATCGGTGAATACCATTCTCCTTTAAAAGACCATTTATGATATTCTAACCATTTATATTTTTCTTCTTCGGAAAGACTTGAATAGTTTTTATTACTAAATAAAGAGAGCGGAGGCGTAAGTTCTAAACCTAAGGAGAAATTTGAACCTCTTCTGGGGTATAAGGGATTATCAACAGAATTTCTTCCGAAAACGGTATTGAAATTTATACTGTTAAATATTCCGTCAGAAACATTTTTAATATAGTTTCCATATATCCAGTTTTTCATGTTATAATTTTGGTAGCCCAAGGCATTATAAAGTGTGAAATAATTATCGGGCCATTTCAGTCGTCGACCTAAACCTACGGATGCACCTGCTATTTTTGCAATTCTTAACGGGTCAGGGTCTCTGACATAAATTGTTCGGTTGGTTTGAATGTTGTAATAAAATGAAACTGACAATGAATTTGGTTTTTTTCCGCCTAACCATGGTTCTTGGAATGAAATACTGTATAATTGGAATTGAGAACCGTTTGTTTGTGCACTTATACTGAATTTTTGTCCGTCTCCGGTAGGTAAGGGTTGCCAAGATTTTTTATCAAAGATATTTTGAATTGAGAAATTATTAAAAGACAGTCCTAATTTTCCTACTAACATACCGGCTCCCCATCCTCCGGAAATTTCAACGCGGTCATTTCCTCTTTCAATTAATGAATATTCGATATCAACTGTGCCGTCTGCTTGGTTAGGAATCGGAGTAGGAACAATATGTTCGGGGTCAAAATGTCCTAATGTTGCCAGCTCTCTTATTGATCTGATTATATCACTTTTACTGAATAATTCACCCGGAACGGTGTATAATTCACGTCTTATAACATAGTCGTTTGTTCTGTCATTCCCTTTTAATAACACATTATTTATTCGAGCTATGGGTCCTTCATACATTCTTAATTCGATATCAACCGAATCGTTGTCAATTTTTTTCTCAATTGCTCGTATATTAAAGAACAAATATCCGTTATCCATATATAAATTACCTACTGCATCTTCGTCCGCTGTCAATCGTTTATCTAATTTTTCTTTGTTATAGACGTCGCCTTTTTTTATTTGTAATTTTTTGTTTAAAGCTTCCGTTTCATATTTTTTGTTACCCACCCAATTAATTTTTCTGAAATAGTATTGCTTTCCTTCATCAACTTTAATATAGATATTTACATTTCTTTCATCGGCATCATAAACTGAATCGACCACAATTTTAGCATCTCTGTATCCTTCTTTATTATATTCGGCAATGAGCTTCTTTTTGTCTTCTTCGTATGTTTCGAGAATATATTTTGAAGGTTTAAAAAGACCATACCACCTTTTTTCTTTGGTATCCTTAATTTTTCGCCATTTTATTTTTCTATCAGCAAATACAGTGTTTCCGTCAATTGTTAAGTTTTCAATACGTGTTTTTTTATTTTTGATAACATATATATTTAAAATAACGGCGTTTTGGTAGCTTGTATCTTGCTTTTTGTATATATTAACTTTAGTTTTGGAGTATCCTTTTTCGGCATAAAATTCGCGAATAATATTTTTAGACAAAACGAGTGTATTATCGGTTATTTGTCGTCCTTTAACAAGTTCGAGCTTTTCATTTAATTCTTCTTGGTCAGAATTATTGATTCCGAAGTATTTTATTTCGGACAAACGAGGTCGTTCTTCGAGGTATATTTCGAGCCAAATTTTTGAATTTTCGGTTCTTAACACATTAATTTGAACATCGGAAAACATTTTTTGTTCCCATAATTTTTTTACGGCATCCGTTATCGCATCTCCGGGAATAGAAATTTTATCGCCTAAGGAAAGTCCGGTAATTTGTATGAGAGCGTTTCTGTCAAGATATTTGATACCTCGTGTTTGAATGCCGGCAATTTCAAATTCTTCCGGATTTTCATAATCGATATTGATTTGGCTGAATGTATTGTTAAAAATAACTGCAAGAAGTATTAACAGAACTGTTTTTTTTATCATCAGAAATTGTTTTTCATTATTTAGTAACAGTCTTAAAACGTTTATAAATTCTAATTGTTACATGTCAGAATTTTTTTGCAAATATAATATTTGTTTTCAATTATGGGTTTTATAAATTTCAATTATTTTATGATTTTTCTTCAGCATCATTATCTAATTGTTCAGTTATTTTTCCGAATCTGCGTTCTCTTTGCTGATAATTATAAATAGCTTCAAAAAAGAGTTTTTTATTAAAATCGGGCCAAAGTGTTTCTGTAAAATATAGTTCGGAATAAGAAATTTGCCACAATAAGAAATTACTGATTCTGTATTCGCCTCCTGTTCTGATTAATAATTCAGGGTTTGGAATACCGGCTGTTTGCATATTTTCTGAGATAAGTTCCGGGCTTATATTTTCTGTTTTTATTGTATTTGATTTTACCTGTTCAGCAATTTTTCTCACCATTTCCGTAATTTCTTGTTTTGAGCTGTAACTTATTGCTAATATCAAATTAAGTCCGCTGTTATTTTTTGTTTCGGAAATTATTTCATTTAAGTTTAATTGAACGTTTGAAGGAAGGGTATTCAATTCTCCGATTGCACTTAGTTTGACATTGTTTTCAATTAAGTTTTTAGTTTCATTTTTTACTGCTGTAATGAACAGAGACATCAGTGCATTAACTTCAATTTTTGGTCTGTTCCAGTTTTCTGTTGAGAAAGCATAAAGAGTTAAATATTTAATTCCTAATTCTCCGGCACCCTTTACAACATCTCTTACTGCCTTAACTCCGTTCTTGTGACCGAAAATCCGTTTATTTCCTCTGATTTTTGCCCATCTTCCGTTTCCGTCCATAATAATGGCAACATGTTTGGGTAATTTTGATTTCTCGATTTTATCTTTTAAACACATCTGAATTAATTCTTATTTTTCGAGTACGCCGGACACCATTTTTTTTCTGTTCGAATATTGTAAGTAACAGTTATGCCGGCTATAGAATACCAATCTGTGTTTTTTTGCTTGGTAATTTGTTTGTTTGTTGTTTCAAGAGGAACTAATAAATCAAGTCTGTCGGAAAAACTTGGTCGAAATGACCACTCGGCACTTAATGTAAGTCTTTTAGAAGGAGAATATTTATATCCTATACCGATTGGAATTGAAGCGGTATAGGAACTGAATGAATTTGAGATAACAAATGCTATTCCGGCAGTGATATAAGGTGCTGAACTATTTTTCACATAGGAGTTAAATGTATTAAAGTTGAATTCGCCTTGAATACCTATTTCATAAATTGTATTTGAAAATGAGTGAGCTCTTGTGATTTGGTATATATTGTTAAAGTCTAAATCGTTGCCGGTTATTTTTGCTCTTAGGATATTAATTTTATAGGCATAGTAATCATTTAAAGATTGTCTGAATGTTAAACCGAAAGCTATTCCGGGTGAATAAAATTGTTTAGTATGGTTAATATCGCCTAAATAATAAGAGCTTCCGAGTGTAATGCCGGGTTCAAAATTAAAATTCTGGGCTTTAATGTCTGATGTTAAAATCAGAATAAGAGATATAAAAAGAAATTTTTTCACAGATTCTTTTTCAGATAAAATAAAAATGTTTCATTTTCACAATAAACTGTTTTATTAAAAAAACATTGTGTTAAAAACGAAACATTTTTGCTTTATAATTACAATCTTAGTATTTAGGCATACTAAATACGCTGTTAATTTTATAGTATCCGGTAATTACTGTAAAGAAATAAGAATCTTTGTACGCAGGGTCTCCTCTTCTTTTAGTTCCTGCAGGATACGGTGTTGCGTATATATCAGTAACAATTCCTTGATCATAATCGAGAACCAAATGTTTATCATCAAAACCGGTTCCTTTAGCAGTGTATATGTCACTGGCATCATCTAAATAATCGGTTGTTGTATATCGGTTAGAGAAATCAATACCGAGAGACCAACGTTCAGTTAAGACATATTTCATACCGAGACCTACACTAAAATATCCTGCAACATAACCATATGCTACATTTTCGTTTTGTAATGGTCTTAATTTAACCCAATTGCCGTCACCTCTGACCAACTCCGATTTCGGATTATAATAAAAAATTCCTCCACCTAAGGCAACGTAGGCACTTAAATTATTTATTCCCTTATAACTGGAAAAAGTATATCTGCCGAGGTTTTTTTCTTTGATAAAATAATATTCAAATTGAGTTCCGGCTTCCCAAATATTTGTTCTGAAATGTAAATTTCTGCTTTGGCGTCCGATACTTTGAGATTCTGCATCATCGGCTTTTACTCGGGCATAAGAAATATAAGGTTTAACCGATAAATCTCTTATAATTCTGTATCTGATACCTCCTTGAATGACCGGTCTTGTATAAGCCCAATCAATATCTCTTAAGCTAAAATAGTGGGCTGCATCTTTTGCTCCGCCTCCTAAATCACCCAAAAAGAAGTTGGTTCCGACTCCTCCGTAGATAGCTATTCTTTCATGTTTCCATCTTTGAGCATCTGACATAAAAGGAATTAATAAAAATATAAAAAAATATAAAACCTTTTTCATAGTTCAGTTATTAATGTAAGTAATTTGAGAAGCAAAAATAATCACATATTTTAAAAAAAAAAAAAAAAATACATTTATCTGACAGTCAGAGTGCGATTATTTTTATAAAGTGAAGTATTAATTATTATAATATTTTGTTTATTAATACATTAGCATCCTGACTTACAAATTTAAGTTAATAATTATTTAACAAGCCTATTCCAAAAAGTCGCCCTGCGAATTATTTGCAAAATATCGAAAATTTTATATACATATTATTAAGCTAATTTAACACATGCGATGCAATTATCAGCAAAAGTTATCGATAAAAATTATTATTAAAAGCATCAAAAGCCTTTTTTTTTAATAAAACTCGCATAATAAAAGCTTTTAAAAATCCGATTCCGTATGCAATATATTGTGCGTAAGTTGTAATAACAGACAGAAATCCGATACTGATATTTCTATTTTTAACTGATGAATCTGAAAATATTATTAAAGAATGAAGACATATCGGACTTACAAAAAAAAATGAAAATGAAACGGACATAATTATTAATCCTAAAACGGACAATAAAAATACAAGGGGGAACAGGTGAACAAGTTTAAGAGATTCGGGATATTTTATGTAAAGGTTAATTCTTGCAATTCCTGAATTAAAAATTTGTTTAAAAAATTGCTTAAGTTTAGTTCTTCTTTTATGGTAAACAAAAGCGTCTTTTAATAGTTGTGTTTTATATCCGGCATTAATTATTCGGATACTCATATCAATATCTTCTCCGAAACGCATTTCTGAAAATCCGCCGGTAGTTTCAAAAACCTGTTTGGAATAGCCCATATTAAAACTTCGCGGATAAAATTTGTCAACTTTTTCACTTTTACCTCGTATTCCTCCTGTGGTTAAAAATGAAGTCATACTGTAATTTATTGCTTTTTGCAGTTTTGTAAAACTCTTATGGGCATTATCAGGACCGCCGAATGCATCAGTGTAGTTTTTATTTAAGTTTTCAAATACAATTTCAATATACTTTTCAGGAATAATGCAGTCGGAGTCAAGAAAAATAAAATAGTTTCCTGATGCCCTTTTTGCTCCGTAATTTCGGCTTGTTCCGGGTCCTGAATTTGGTTTGTAAAAATATTGTATATTTAGTTTATTATTATATTGTTCGACTATTTTATCAGATTTTTTTTCGGAACCGTCTTCAACAATAATAATCTCAAATTTATTTACGGATTGTTCAGTAAGGCTTTGCAGCAGTTCAGATACTTCATCAGGACGATTATAAACCGGTATGATAAGAGAAAAAGAGAGTTCCGTCATTCTATTAGTTTGTTCTACAAAAATATAAAATTAAAAGTAAACCGGAATTATTTATTTTTTATTACCACAGTACTTATTCCGGGAATTTTTATTTTATCGTTTTCTATTTTAACTTCTGTATTTGTTATGTTTTTTATTCCGGAAAACTTATTATCAACAATAACTTCCCATGTTTTAAATTTTCCGAGAGCCTTAATTTTTAAACTCAAAGTTTTTGTTGAAGAATTATGAAACACCATGAACTGATTATTTTTGTGTGTTATTTTGAATGCAATATAAGCGTTTTGTTCGATTGAATAGTTAGAAACCGGGCTAAAATCTTTTTTACTGAGATCAATTATGACTTCAAATTTTTGATTTAAACTTTCAGGTGAAATTGAGTTGTTTCCGAAAACGGTGTAAGCATAGTCCGGAAAATCCCATAGTTCCGGAGTTTTTATCAATTTGATGCACAAACTGCGGTCATCACTCCATTTGTTTGTATCAAAATTATTGATTTGTAATTTGTTAAAACTAATTTCGCCTTCTCCCGCTTCATTTAAACATATTTTATACGGATTATGTTTTGGGTTAGGATTGTCAGGATGAATTTCGCCTGCTAAATAATATTGCTCTCCGGGAAATCCGTTAATAAATTTTATGGATAAAGCATCGAGTTTATAGCTTTTAAAAGAATGAACATGTTTTTCGCTGCTTGTTTCAGATATAAATTCTATGCTGTTATTTAGGTCGGAAGCGGAATTTATTCTGAACGCAGAAAAATGTCGTCTCATACGAATCAGTCCTTTAAGGTACTCAAGTAATTCCTTTGATGTTGAAGAAAAACCGTCAGTCAGTCTGTTCCAACGGAACATATTTGTATAATCATTTGAACAGTAGGAATTTTCATGAAAAAATAACGAATCTTCTTCTTTATCAATTTCAGATGAAGTAAAAGCCCGATGTTTTTCTTTATCAAAATCCGCTAAAGGTTTTGTTCTTAAAATTTCGTCACCTCCGTGCAATAGTATTCTTCCTTGTGAAGTAAATAAAACCGCATATGCTGATTTCATCATTTTTAAGCGAGTTTTTTTATTCGGATTTTTTACGGTTAAATTTATTTTATCCCATAAAGTTAATCCGTCATGTACGGAAACATAATTTAAACAATTTGACGGTTCGGCAGCGAACAAATTATATGGGTTATAAAAAACGTTTTTATTAAAAGGCAAATCATCAGAATCAAAAGTTTTGACACCTCCGGTAACGGCTGAAGCCAAACGGCTGCTTTCTTCAAAATTTCCTTGACCAAAACCTTTTAAATGACCATTTCCGGCAACAGCATCTCTGAATGAGTCGTTAAAAATGCCTATATTTAATTGAGGAAAATCTGTTTTAATAAATGCATTCTCTTTTAAATCTGTAAAATTCCAAGCTTCTCCGTATAAAACCGGTTCGTTCGGATTGTTTTTGTTATAGCAATATCCTACTTCATTTCGAATTTGCGACATTGTTTCCTTATCCGTAAAACTCATTAAATCAAAACGAAAACCATCTATATGGTATTCTTGAACATAAAATTTTAATACGTCAATAATAAATTTTCTTACTTGTTTTCTTCTGCTTTCAATGCTTGCACCGGCACCGGTATGTCCGGAAATCTTATAGTCTGAATTTAATCGGTAATAACAACCGGGTGCAATGTTTTCAAAAGTATCGGCAATATAAGTATGATTAAAAACAACATCTGAAATAACACCTATTCCGGCATTATGAAGCGCTTGAATCATTTCCTTAAATTCATAAATGCGTGTGTAGGGATTTTCAGGGTTTGTTGAATACCTGCCTTCAAGTGTAAAATAATTCATCGGGTCGTATCCCCAATTATAGTTACTTTTTTTTGCTTCTTTTCCGGTGTATTCCCTATTTTGTTCGTTTTGTGTATATGCTTTATTTACAGGCATTAACTGAACGTGAGTTATGCCGAGTTCTTTCAAGTAATCAATTTTTTCAATTAAACCTTTAAATGTGCCTGCAATTTTTTTATTAATAATTCCGGGCTGTATTGTAAAATCTCTGACATTGATTTCATATGCAATAAGGTCCGATTCATTTTCAATAAATTTAAAATTTCTATAGGTTTTTATAAATTTCGGAGGAAATGCTTTGGTTTTATCAAAATCAATTATTGCAGCTTTACCGATTTTGTCTTCTGTTGTTGAATTAAACGAAGCCATTGATTTTGCGTAAGGATCTAATGCAATATATTCCTTACCGTAGGCTGTAATTTTGTATTGATAATAATAACTCTTTTCTGAAAGATTGATATTTAACGAATTACTATCAATACGTATTTCCCAAACTCCCGGCGAAACGCTGTGTAATTTTAACGGTTGGTATAATGATAAAAGATTTTGCTTTTCGTCAAAAATCAGAAGTTCAACATCAACAGCCGGAGGCGACCAGATTTTAAATTGAATTATATTCTCATTAAAACTGATTCCGAAATTATTATCCGGCGAAAAATAAACGGTATCAATTATTCCGTCAATTTCAGGGTTTAAAAAAGCATAGACTGTTTCACCTTTAAATTCAATAATATAATTAAAATGTGGTTTAAAATCACCGACAATTATAAGCTGCTTATTATTTTCGGACAGAATAATTTTTAAATCGTTTAATTGTTCTTTTTTATGGTTAAATACAAAAATGGAATCAGAAGATAAAAAAGGGACTTCAAGAAATGCTTGAATTTCGGTAAGTGAATTTATAAAGGCACTTTTAATGAATTTATTTTCATTATTTATAAATAAATTATAATTTTTAAGACTTTCTAAAACTAAATGTTGCATAAAACAAAGATATAATTTTTCATAGTTTAAGAAAATATTTACTAAATTAGTGCAAAAAAAAATAAATCATGTTAAACATAGCTCTTTTCGGACCGCCCGGAGTCGGTAAAGGAACTCAATCCGAATTTTTAGTAAAAAAATATAATTTATTTTATATTTCAACAGGAGATTTATTAAGAAAAGAAATTAAAGCAGAAACAAAATTGGGAACTGACGCTAAAACTATAATTGCTGAAGGCGGTTTAGTTTCTGATGAAATTATTGTCCAAATTATTGAAAAAACCATCAAATCAAATTCAGAAGCAAATGGTTTTCTATTCGACGGCTTTCCGCGTACATATATACAAGCATATATTTTAGAAGGACTAATGATAAAATTAGGTTCAAGTTTAGATTGTTTTATCAGTTTGGAAATTAAAGAAGAAGAATCGATTAAACGATTATTAAACAGAGGGATTACTTCCGGCAGAAGCGATGATAATGAACCGGTTATAAAAAAAAGATTAAAAGAATATAAGGAGAAAACATTACCGGTTCTAAACTTTTATAAAGAAAGACAAAATTATATTTCAGTAAACGGCTTACAAAATATAAAAAAAGTTTCTGAAGATATTGAACGAATTATAAATGAACGATTGAGTAAAAAACTCCTGAACATTGTTATGTTTGGTTATCCGGGTTCCGGAAGAGGTTCTTTAAGTAAAGCACTTTCTGAAAAATATCAATTGGAGTTCGTAGCTACAGGTGCGATGCTTGATGATGAAATTAAGAAAAAAAGTGAAATAGGAAAAAAAATCGAATGTTTATACGAAAGCGGACAGTTAGTTCCTGATGAAATTGTTATTCCGTTAATTGAGAAAAAGCTGCAGCAATCTAATAATGTCAGAGGATTTATTTTTAAAGGCTTTCCTCGAACATTGGTACAGTCATATATTTTAGACGGGTTATTGAAAAAATACGATTCATATATTGCAAAAATTTTTGATATAAAGGTTGATACCTTAGAACTCATAAAACGGCTCGATAAAAGAAGCAAAACTGACTCAAAAATGCCTTATGACAGCAGTACAGAAAAAATTGTAAAACGATTGCAAGAACATGAAAATAAAACTATTCCTGTTATTGAAAAATATAAAGAAACACATGATGTTATTACTATTGACGGAATGCCCTCGTTGAATTTAGTTTTGGAAAATATTTCAAAAGAAATTGAAAACAGCTTCAAAAATTTGAAATAAATGAAATTATACTTTAGAACATTCGGAAACGGAACTCCGATTATTATTCTGCACGGATTGTTCGGAATGTCAGACAATTGGATACCTGTTGCAAAAATACTTGCAGAGGGAAATAAAGTATTTTTACCTGATTTAAGAAATCACGGAAAGTCTCCGCATAGCTCTGTTCATACTTATCAATCAATGAGTTCGGATATATATGAATTCATGCAAGATAACTCCCTCGAAAAAGCAATTTTAATAGGTCATTCAATGGGAGGCAAAACGGTTTTACAATTTGTTTCGGATTTCCCTGATAAAGCGGAAAAGTATATTATTATAGATGTGTCTCCTAAACTTTTTTTTGATAAAAATTATGTATCCGAATTATTTCATGAAGAATTACTAAAAAAATTGATTGATATAAAAATTCAATTAATGAGAAACAGAACAGATTTATCTCATCATATTCAATCTGAATTTAAAGACAAATTTATTCAAAATTTAATTGAAAAAAATGTTACAAAAGATAATGAAAATAAGCTGAAATGGAAATTAAACCTTAGTGCTTTACACGCTAACCTTAATAATTTATTTGAAGATATTGAACTTTCAGAAAACCACAGAAATATTGATACATTATTTATTTTCGGGAGTTTGTCTGCATATTATAATAACTCTGTATTGAACTACTTAAAACAAGAATTACCCGAAGTACAAATTAAAAAAATAGAAGGAGGAAATCATTATTTACACGTAAATAAAATAGATGAATTAACAAATGAAATTCAAGAGTTTTTAAACCATTAATTAAAACAATATAAAAATAAAAAAACTGCCCTACCGGACAGTTTTAATTGTTTTCCTTGTTTTTGATTTAGGTTTTTTTCAGGTAAATCGGTTGTGTTGTTTGTTTATGTGTTTCTCTTTTAATATAAAGATGCTCAAATTTTAATATTCCATAAAAAAAGTATTATTTTTAGAAAAAATTCAATTGTTTGCCGAAATCAAATTTTAAACTAATAAAATGAACCCTAAAACTTCAATAAAATATTGGTCGGATGACGACAAACCGCGAGAAAAATTAGTTTTAAAGGGAATTGAAAGCTTGTCTGATGCCGAACTGATAGCCATATTAATCGGTTCGGGAAACAAAAAAGAATCGGCAGTTGAATTATCAAAACGAATTCTTTCAGAATCTGAACAAAATTTAAATGAATTAGCAAAAAAGACAATAAACGAATTAAAAAAATTTAACGGGATAGGCGAAGCAAAAGCCATTTCAATCGTTTCGGCTTTGGAACTGGGAAAGCGTAGGAAAATATCAGAAGTTATTGAAAAAAAACAAATTACAGGCAGTAAAGACGTTTTTGAAATTTTCGGTCATAAATTGGGCGATTTACCGGTTGAAGAATTTTGGTTAATAATGCTGAATCGAGCAAATAAAATAATCGAAATGAAACGAATCAGCTCAGGAGGAGTTTCGGGAACTGTAATTGATATAAAAATAATTCTGAAAGAAGCCATTGATAAAACTGCATCAGGTATAATCGTATGCCATAATCATCCGTCGGGTAATATAAAACCAAGTCGCTCAGATATTGATTTAACAGCTAAACTCAAACAGGCTTCCGATTTATTAGACATTTCTTTAATAGATCATGTAATTGTTTCATTTTTCGACTTTTATAGTTTTGCTGATGAGAAATTATTATAAGAAAGATTTATGAACGAACTAAGGCATATAATACATGAAAATATCAATCGTGTTCTTTGGGATAAGTGTGTAAGCAGAGCATTCAACGGCGATGTTTTTGGGTTTTCTTGGTTTTTAGATGCCGTATTCGACCGTTGGGATGCCCTTATAATTGACGACTATAAGGCTGTAATGCCTATTCCTGTTTATATAAAAAAAAGATTCCGGAAAATTGCTCAAAAAATAATACCTATAAAATTTAATTTATATTTCAATGAACATATTGAAACGAAAATTAAAGATATTGATTTAAATTTCACTGTACTTTTTAAAACTATTAATGTAATAAAAACTGAGAATAAAGAATTGTTTTCAAATGAAATGAGATTTAAAAAACACAAATCCTTTCATATGGATTTAATCAATTCATATGATTCTTTAAAACATACCTACTCTGATTTTGTGAAAAAACAAATTAAAATATCAGAAGAAAATAAAATATTTTATAATATAGGAATATTGCCTAACGGAATTGCACTGTTAGCATCAATTTCAGATAAGCTGAATAAAAAACAACAAAATCTGATACGGAAAATTACGGCAGTTTCATTGCGAAAATTTAAAGGTGAGATTTACGGTGCATTTAATGATAAAAACAGATTAATTGCAACCGCTTTTTTTCTTAACTCACACTTTAAAACCTATTTAATTACAAGTTATCAAACAAAAGAATCAATTAACAAAAGAGCCCTGTTCGGGCTCATTGATTATTATTTGAAAACACATTCAGAACTAGCTTTAACTCTTGATTTTTTTGGTTTAAATGCAATGCCCGATGAATTTTATTTGGGCATCGGAGCGGTTGAATACCCGTATTATACCTATCGCAAACGCTTTTATTTATAAAACTCTTCAAAAACCTGCTTCATATAAAAATGATCTTTTACACCCGAAAGCTCTCTGATTGAGTGCATTGCCAACATCGGATTTCCTACATCAACCATGCGAATATCTAATTGTGTAGAAGCAATACTGCCGAGTGTGGAACCACCTGCAATATCTGATTTATTTACATATTTTTGAACCGGAACTCCTGCTTTATTACATAACATTTCAAAAGTTGCTGATGATAAAGCATCTGTCGTATATTTTTGATTTGCATTAATTTTAATTACAGGTCCCATATTAATTTTCGGTTGTAATACCGGGTCATAATTTTCCGGTAAATTCGGATGAATGGCATGGGCATTATCAGCCGAGATACCGAAAGAATTGATTTTCGCTCTGAAAAATGCATCTTTTTCAGAATTTAATGCCCACGTTATTCGTTTCAATACATCTTTTAAAAACGGCGATGCGGCACCTTGTTTAGTTTCGCTTCCTACTTCTTCATTATCAAAACAAATCATAACGTTTGTGGAATGCCTTGTTTGGCTGTTAAATAAGGCATCTATTCCGGCATGAACCATCGATAAATCATCAATCCGCCCGGATGAAATAAATTCGTTCTTTTCTCCTATAATTGAACCTTTTTCAAATTCATACAAGCTTAAATCGAAATCTAAAACCTTATCGGGTTCAACATTTAAGTGGTTAGCAATTAAATCTTTAAAATATCCGTCTTTATCAAAAGTTTCTTCAACCAATCGTAATATCGGCAACATATCTTTTTGCTTGTTAAATTCTTTTCCTTCGTTAACACTTCGGTTTAAATGAATTGCTAAATTAGGAATAATTAAAATCGGTTTTTTTATATTTATGAATCTCACATCAGGTCTTATCGGGTTTTCGCTCATTAAAGAAACTCTTCCGGCTAACGATAAAGGTCTGTCCATCCATGTACTTAAAATTGGTCCGCCGTATGTTTCAACATTTAATTTTAAATAGTTTCCGGCACCAAGCATTTCCGGTGAGGGTTTTAGTTTTAATGCAGGTGAATCGGTGTGGGCAGCAATTATTCTGAACCCGTCTTTTTCAATTTCTCCGGTTCCTACTATAAATGCTACCAAAGCCGATGCATTTTTTGTTGTAAAATAACGTCCGCCTTTTTCTAAATTCCAACTTTCGCCTCTGTGAAGTTGTTTAAACCCTTTTCTTAATAAAGCAGCTTTTATATTTCTAACTGCCTGAAAAGCAGTCGGACTTTCATATAAAAAGTCAATTAAATCATTTGCATATTTTATATTGGTTTCCATTCAAATTAAGTTTTAAATTTTCACAAATATAATGAATGTTTTACGGAAATAAAAACTTGAAATACGATTTGCATTCAATTTCTTTAATGAAAATTTTGATTATTAATAATTCAGACAAAAACTTTTCACGAATTGTTATATATTTGAATTTTCATAATTATAAAATTAAAAGTAATGAAACACCCGGGTAGAACCCTGAAAGGCTCAGCGAAGCTAAACAATTTTTCACACACAGGAGCATGATTGACAGAAGATATTATTTAATGCTGATTTATGAAGGTGTTCCTAAGTGCAGAGAAAAATAAACAAAATAAATAAATAGAAACATTCAATTTGCATATTATTAATTACTTACAAACTTTTAGACACATGATTAAAATAACTTCAATTCTATTTACATTTTTAATGCTTATTGTTCATCAGGTTAAAGCCGATGAAGGAATGTGGATTCCCTTGTTTTTGAAGAAATATAATATTGAAGAAATGCAAAAAAAGGGGTTTAAACTTACTGCCGAAGATATATACAGTATAAACCAAGCCAGTATGAAAGATGCTGTAATGATTTTTGGCGGAGGTTGTACGGCTGAATTAATTTCGGACAACGGTTTAATTTTAACTAATCATCATTGCGGTTTCAGCAGTATTCAATCACACAGTTCTTTAGAACACGATTATTTGACAGACGGTTTTTGGGCAATGAACCGAAACGAAGAGCTGCCAAATGAAAAATTAACAGTTACATTTTTAGTAAAAATGGAAGATGTAACCGAAACAGTTTTAAACGGTGTTTCTGATGATATTGATGAATCAGACAGAGAAATTTTAATTGAAAAGAATATTGAAAAAATAAAAGCAATCGCTTCCGAAGGAAATGATTATAAAGTTGTTGTAAAACCATTTTTTTACGGTAATCAGTATTTTCTATTTGTTCAAAAAGTTTATAAAGATGTCCGTTTAGTAGGTGCACCGCCTTCATCTATCGGTAAATTCGGAGGAGATACTGATAATTGGATGTGGCCCAGACACACCGGCGATTTTTCATTATTCAGAATTTATGCCGATAAAAATAATGAACCTGCTGAATATTCAGAAGATAATGTCCCGTATAAACCCTTAAAGCATTTTCCGATATCGGTAAAGGGAGTAAAAAAGGGCGATTTTACTATGGTATTCGGGTATCCCGGAAGCACCGAAGAATATTTAACTTCTTATGCCGTAGATATGATTCAAAATAAAATTAATCCGCACCGAATTAATATTAGAAAAAATATAATTGACATTTTGAGCTCAGATATGAACAGTAATCCTCAAATTCGGATACAATATGCTTCAAAATATGCAGGAATAGCCAATTATTGGAAAAAATGGATGGGCGAAAACAGAGGTTTGGAAATACTAAATGCCGTTGAACGCAAAAAAAATAATGAAATTGAATTGGAAAAATGGATTAATTCCGACAAAAACAGATCGGCAAAATACGGAAATCTTTTACCGGAATTTAAAGATTTATATGAAAAATATACACCTTATTTTCTTGCCGAAGAATATTTTTATGAAGCAATTTGGCGAATGGAGTCTATGCGTTTCGGAGCAAGGATTGCAAGCTTTGTTAAAACAGGCGATAAAATTTCTAAAACCGATATTGAAAAGTTAAAGCTATTTGCAGATAATTTTTATAAAGACTATAATATTAATACAGATAAAAAATTATTCAGTTCGTTATTGAAACTCTATATAAACAATGTTGATTCGCAATTTCAACCCGAAATTTTAAATGCATTTTCAATTTTAAATCATTTTAACTTTTCAAATGATGAAATTGTTGATTTATATGCAGATTATTATTTTAACAAAACATTTTGGCTGAAAGAAAAAGAATTTAATGATTTTATTGAAAAATATTCATACGGAAGCGAAGATTTACTTAAAATAACAGAAACACCCGGCTATAATTTTTATTACGATTTTGTTAATGTTTATTACACGAAAATTAAACCTTTTTCTGAAAAATATGCAACTCAAATTGACCAAAAGAGCCGTCTTTATATGAAACTGTTAATGGAAGCTGATACTTCAAAAATCTTTTATCCTGATGCAAATTCAACATTAAGAATTGCATACGGGCAAGTGGATACATACGAACCGAGAGACGGAGTTAAGTATCAATATTACACAACTTTAAGCGGAGTTATGGAAAAAGATAATCCCGAAATTTATGACTATGATGTTCCTGTTCGACTAAGGGAATTGTATAAGCAAAAAGATTTCGGTACTTATGCCGAAAACGGTGAAATGCATGTTTGTTTTATTGCCTCAAATCACACAACAGGAGGCAATTCCGGTAGTCCTGTTATAAATGCTGACGGAGAATTAATAGGTGTTAATTTTGACAGAAACTGGGAAGGCACCATGAGCGACATTATGTACAATCCTGATCAATGCAGAAATATTACTTTGGATATTCGTTACGTATTGTTTCTTATTGATAAATTTGCGGGTGCAACTCATTTAATTGAGGAAATGACAATTGTTAAATAAGCGGCAATTTTTTAATTTTTAGACTATGCTGTTCACAAAAACAAGTAAATTAGCCGAAATTGTTCACCAAAACTATTTGTTGATACCTATTATTTCTCGTTTTGGAATAAAGTTCGGATTCGGTGATAAAAATGTTGAGCAAGTTTGTAAACAATATCAAATTCATACCGATTTTTTTATAGAAATTATTAATACCTTTAATGATAAAGAATATACGCCTTCAAAAAAATTACGCGAATTGCCGTTAAATATTACGGTTAATTATCTGTTAAAATCGCATAAATATTTTAATCAAGTTAAATTACCCATCATTGAAAATTTAATACATCAGTTAAAATGGGAAAATGCCGACAACAAAAATAATAAATTAATTTTAGATAAGTTTTTTAACGAATACAGAAATGAAGTAATTGAACATACTTCAAATGAAGAAAAAGAAGTTTATCCGTTTATTTTAGAAATTGAGAAAAATTTTCATAAAACTCGGGCAGATGAACAATTCTTGAATGTTTTATCTAAAAAGTCAATTAGAAAATATGCCGATACACATGACGAATTAAACTCAGCTCTTTTAGATTTAAAAAATATTATCATTAAATATCTTCCGCCGGCTGATAACAATGAAATAACTAATCAAATTTTACAAGAAATATTCGGTTTGGAAAAAGACATGGAAGACCACACGAAACTGGAAGACAGTGTTGTAGTGCCTGCTGCCGTTATGATGGAAAAAGAATTACGAAAACAGTTAGATAAATGAGTATGGGAAAACTTTCATTTATTATTGCAGAAAATTCTTATATAATTCGTACCGGTTTAGTTCGAATTATTAACAGTTTTTCCGAAGCTGTTGTATTAAAAGAAGCAACCGAATTAAACAGTTTAATTAAAATAGTTAATAAACATAAACCCGATTTTGTAATTGTAAATGCCAAACTGATTGCCGACCCGCATGATGACATCAGAACCCTTTTTTCAGATAATCTGTCAACAAAATTTATAATTTTCGTAGGGAGTCGTCGAAAAAATGAACATTTTGTACATTTTAACGAAAAAATATCTGTTGATGACGAAAAAACAGAAATTATTTATAAAATCCAAAATCTCATTATCAGCCGCTTGCCCACGGAACGTTCAGATGAAGGTAACGAATTGTCAGAAAGGGAAAAAGATGTTGTAAAACAAATTGCACTCGGGCAAACAAATAAAGAAATAGCCGAAAAACTATTTATAAGTACACATACAGTTATAACACATCGAAAAAATATAACCGGAAAATTAGGAATTAAAACGGTTTCAGGTTTAACCGTATATGCCATTTTAAATAATATTATTGAAATTGACGAAGCCGTCTGAAAATTTGAATTAAACATATGAAAGCAGCAATTTTCGGAAAAAATTATAATGAAGAATTTACAAATTCCTTAATTGATTTTTTTACAATTATTCACAAATTCGGTTTTGAAATTCTGATTTACGAACCTTATTATAAGTTTATTAAATCGTTTTCGAACTATGACCCGCAACCCTCAGATATTTTTAATGACGCTCTGAATAAGGAAGATGGCGTTGATATTTTGTTCAGTATAGGCGGAGACGGAACATTCTTAGAAAGTGTTACGTTTGTCAGAGATTTAGAAATTCCGATTGCCGGTATAAACAGCGGAAGATTAGGCTTTTTAGCAAATATTTCGCAAGAAGATATACCTGTTGCTTTAAATGCAATTATTAAGGGTAATTATAAAATTGAAGACAGAACATTATTGGAAATAAACTCATATAAACAAGTTTTTGAAAATTTTAATTATGCCTTAAACGAAATTACCGTTCAAAAAAGAGATTCCGGGTCAATGATTACAATAAAAGTGTTTGTGAACGGTGAATTTGTAAATACCTATTGGGCCGACGGGCTGATACTTTCAACACCTACCGGTTCAACTGCCTATTCATTAAGTTTGGGCGGACCTATTGTTGTTCCGGGCTCTCGTAATTTTATTTTAACTCCAATAGCCCCCCATAATTTAACGGTGAGGCCTATTGTAGTTCCTGATAATACGGAAATTTCAATTGAAGTTGCCGGAAGAACAGAAAATTATTTATTATCAGCCGATTACCGTTCCGAAATTGTTGAAAAAAATACCAAGCTGTTGATAAAAGCTGCAAATTTTAGCGTAAAAACCATACGTATTGAAAATACTAATTTTTATGATACAATCAGAGAGAAATTATCATGGGGCTTAGATAAGAGGAATTAATCGCCGGTATTTTGAAGTATGTATTGAAAAATTTCTTGCTTATTATCCGGATGAAACCATTTAATTTTATTATCGCGTTTAAACCAAGTTATTTGACGTTTTGCGTATCGCCTTGAATTTCTTTTTATGAGCCTGACAGCCTCATCTAAATCATATTCTCCGTCAAAATATGAAAATAATTCTTTGTATCCCACAGTATTTAGGGCGTTCAAATGCTTAAACTCCCGGAATTGTTTTGCTTCATTTATAAGTCCTTCATCTAACATTTGTTCAACTCGTTGATTTATACGAGTATATAATTCATGCCGTTCTCTTTCCAATCCGATTTTTAATATTTTATAGCTTCTTAGTTTTTGAGGTTTTGTTAAAAATGATGTATAAGTTTTTCCGGTTTGAAGGCAAACTTCAATTGCTTTTAAAATTCGTTTAGGATTATTCAAATCAACCGTTTTGTAATGTTCCGAATCTAATCGTTGTAAGTCGAATCGAATACTCTCAATGCCTTCATTTTCAAGTTGTTTTATAAGCATATTTCTGATTTCGGGGTCGGCATCAGGGATATCGTCTATTCCGTTACAAACGGCATCAATATACATGCCCGACCCTCCCGCTAAAATAACTGTTTTTTGTGTTTTAAAAATTTCATTTAATAGTTCCGTAACTTCAATTTCAAATATTCCGGCGCTGTAATAATCATGTATGGATTTATCTCCAATCATATAGTGTTTAACTGTTTTTAATTGTTCTTCTGAGGGTGCGGCTGTACCTATTTTTAACTCTTTGTATATTTGTCTTGAATCGGCTGAAATTATAACTGTTTTAAGCATTAATGCCAATTCTGTACTTAAATCTGTTTTACCGATTCCGGTAGGTCCGAGAATTACAATTAAAGTATTTCTTAAATCATTATTTCTCATTGAAATATAAACCGGTTTCCAATAATTCTTTTAATTTATTTACTTGCGGAACTGTTCCGAGAACGAATAATTTATCTTCCTTTTTTAGTTTAATATTTCCGCTCGGATTGAATACATAAGATCCGTTTTCTTGTTTAAGACCGATGATATTTGCACCGGTTTTTTTTCTGATATCCAAATCTGAAATTGTACTGTTGACAAAGCAAGATGCTAAATCGTCGCAAGATATTTCTTCTAAATTAACATCTACACCTTCTCTGAGCATAATCATTTCTAAAAATTCAATGATATCAGGTTCACTTACTAATTTTGCCATTCTTGAACCGCCTACAATATCAGGCATTAAAATATTATCTGCACCGGCACGTTTTAATTTTGAAAACATGTTTTCATCCGAAGCCCTTGATATAATTCTCATTCGTGTATTAAAATCTCTGGCGGAAAGGACTAATAATAAGTTATCTGCATCATTCGGAAGGGTAGTAATTAATGCCTTGGCTTTGTCCGTGTTAACTTTTTGCAGGGTTTCTTCATGAGAAGCATCACCGGCAATGAACGTAACATTTTTATTCATAAGAAAACCTTCATTGATATCTTCATTCATAATATTAGGCGAATTGTCAATAACTACAATCGTTTCATTCAATTTTAATAATTCTATGGCAGCTTGTCTTCCGTTACGACCAAAACCGCAAATTATAATGTGATTTTCCAATTTTTTAAGTTTTTTATTTTTATAAAATGTTTGAGCCAATTTTCGATATTCTCCGTCAATAAAAACACGTGTAACGGAAGTTAAAAAATAACCGAAAATACCGATACTGAAAATTATTAACAAGCTTGTAAATATCATTCCGCCGTCCGATAATGTATGAACTTCTTCAAACCCGACAGTTGAGACGGTAATTATTGTCATATACACGGCTTCAACAAGCGTATAATTTTCAATAAAAATAAATCCGATTGTTCCGCTTATCATAATGATAATCAGTGCAACAGATGCAATATATATATTTTTGAATTCTTTAAGCATCATCTCGGTTTAGGTATAAATGCCCTATTCTGCAATCAATACATTTGCGTTTCATACAATATTCATTGTATAATTGCATTAAGGATTGTGAAAAATAAGCATTTTTAATATTTATACCTAATGTAGTCCATTTTTTTAATATATGATTGTTTTCGGCTTTAATATCTTCAAATAAATTTAAAGCACGTTCTTTAATTATTGAATTGCCTTTTTCGTTTCCGTATAAAAATAAAATCGGCAAAACTGTATTTATTAAAAGATTATCAATTGCTGATTTTCCGAAGTTTTTAATTTTAAAATTACTTTTTTCTCCGAATGTGTAGTGATTATTCCAATATTCAGATGCTTTGATTTCAAAAAATTGATAAAATTCTTTAATGTTTTCAATTTCAATTATTTTAGAAAATAAATGAGACGATTTATAAGTAAGCCGTGCAAATTGAGATAAACGAATTGTAGGAAAATTAACAGGTCGAATTCTTAAAAACTTCCATAGAGAGGAATCAATGGGTTTTAATAGATATTTTGATGATAAAAATTTATATTCTTGTTTTAATGAATTATAGTATTCATCATCAATATTTTCGTTTGATAAAAATCCGGCTTGTCCGAATAATAATGCTTCAAGTTGGTATAACTGAGTTTTATTTTTGGCAAGGATTAATGATGGTAATGATTTTGCAGTTAATTCAAAAGGTAAGCTATTTGTTTTAAAACCGAATGCATTAGCCAAACTGATGTAAAACGTTTCTTCCCAATTGTTATTTGTAAAATGCAATATTGTTTTAAGATATTCGGTTTTTTGTTCTATACGTTCTGTTATAAGTCTTGTAAGCCATGAATTTATAATAAAATCATCCTGTTTATTAATAAAGTTACCGCATGCAATATTATTTTCAGAAAGAAGTAATTCATTATATTTTTTCAATAAAACCGGCTTAAACTTTAATTTTACGGTTAACAATTTTTGGTTCTTAGAATTAAAAACATCTGTATCATGTTCATAAACAACATGTAAAATAACATTGTCGTATGCTTTATTTCTATGATGGGAATGCTTATTCCAATCGGAAGATTTAAGATGAATTTCAATATTCCCTGCCCAAATTGTGTGTTCGTATTTTATTTTAGCATTAAAAAAGTCGGGTCCGGCATCATTATTTTTTTGTCCGACATCAATTATTTCAATTTCATTACCGTTTTCATCCGATAATGAATGTTCTGAAAATAAACGGTTTGCCCAAATATAATGTAAAAAATTCTCTTTCATGTGTCTAAAAATTTGCAATTTATGAAAAATATGCAAATTGTTATGCTTGTCGATATTTGTTAAACTTGTTTCTCTCTGCACATAGGAACACCTTCATCAATTTGCAAGGAATAAATATCTTCTGTTAATCATGCTCCTTTGTGTGAAAATCTTTTAGCTTCGCTGAACATTTCAGGGTTCTCATGGGTGTTCATTTAAAACTTTCTTAGCCAATTTTCAGCGGCTTTTTTTGAGGAAAAAATTTCTACAAGATAATTGGGTTTGGCACTATAATCTTTATAAAGTTGTCCTAATGCGGTTTCAAAAGTGCCGGATACAATAATTGCATCATAAACAAAAAGTCCTTTTGTTATTAATTCTTTGTTAAATTCGGCAATTTTGAGCATATCTTCGGGTTTAACAGTTTTAAAAATTTTGGCTTTTTTTGCATCAGAAAGTATTTTTAATTTCGAGGGAAGTGATTTATTTGTGCTTAGCCCTTTAGTATATTCAAGAAACTCCTGAACAGTTACTTCGCCGGACATGACCGTTTCAAGTATGCCGGTTTCGGTATTAAATTTTGATGTTATCATGATAAAGTGTTTTTTAGGTAATCTAATTTACAAAAAAAAATATATTTATCAAAAAAAAATGCCGATTTTTTTGAAATCGGCATAAAATTTAGTTTGCGGTTTTTATTTTACTTCCTCATAATCAACATCTTGAACATCGTCATCAGGTTTTTTTGAATCATCATTTCCGCTTTGTTTGTTTGCATACGGATTATTAATGTCGGCATTTTGGAAGTCGGCTCCTTGTTGACCTCCTTGTGCGCCTTGATTATACATTTCTTGCGAAGCTGCTTGGAAAACCGTATTCAGTTCATTCGTTGCATTATCAATACCGCCGAGATCTTCATTTTTGTGAGCTTCTTTCAGTTTATTCAAGGCTTCTTCAATAGGTCCTTTTTTATCTGCCGGAAGTTTATCACCAAATTCTTTTAATTGTTTTTCGGTTTGGAAAATTAACTGATCAGCCTGATTAATTTTATCAATTCTCTCTTTTGCTTGTTTGTCATTATCAGCATTTGCGGCTGCTTCATCTTTCATTTTTTTAATTTCTTCATCAGATAAACCGGATGAGGCTTCAATTCTTATTTTTTGTTCTTTTCCGGTTCCTTTATCTTTTGCTGATACGTGAAGAATACCGTTTGCATCAATATCAAATGTAACTTCAATTTGCGGCACACTTCTGGGTGCAGGCGGGATTCCGTCTAAATGGAAACGTCCGATGGTTTTATTATCGTTTGCCATAGCACGTTCACCTTGTAAAATATGTATTTCAACTGAGGGCTGATTATCGACGGCTGTTGTAAAAGTTTGCGATTTTTTGGTCGGAATTGTAGTATTGGATTCAATCAGTTTGGTCATAACTTTACCCATGGTTTCTATACCTAATGAAAGAGGTGTAACATCTAACAATAAAACATCTTTAACCTCACCGGTTAAAACACCTCCTTGAATTGCAGCGCCGACAGCTACAACTTCATCCGGATTTACTCCTTTTGACGGGGTTTTTCCGAAAAACTCTTCAACTTTTTGTTGAATTGCAGGAATACGAGTTGACCCTCCTACTAAGATTATTTCATCAATATCAGAATTTGAAAATCCGGCATCTTTCATTGCTAATTTACAAGGCTCAATAACTCTTTGTATTAAAGTATCGGCAATTTGTTCAAATTTAGCTCTGCTTAAGGAACGAACTAAGTGTTTCGGAATTCCGTCAACCGGCATAATATACGGCAGGTTAATTTCGGTAGTGCTTGAACTGGATAATTCAATTTTTGCTTTTTCGGCAGCTTCTTTTAATCGTTGAAGTGCCATAGGGTCTTTTCTTAAATCGATGTTTTCATCGTTTAAAAATTCTTGAGCTAACCAGTTGATAATAACTTGGTCAAAATCATCTCCGCCTAAGTGTGTATCACCGTTTGTTGATTTTACTTCAAATACACCGTCTCCTAATTCTAAAATTGAGATATCGAATGTTCCTCCTCCGAGATCAAAAACTGCAATGGTTTGGTCTTTATCTTTTTTATCAAGTCCGTAAGCTAAGGATGCGGCTGTCGGTTCATTAATGATTCGTTTTACATTTAAACCGGCAATTTCTCCTGCTTCTTTTGTTGCTTGTCTTTGCGAATCACTGAAATAAGCAGGTACAGTAATTACGGCATCGGTAACTTCTTGTCCGAGATAATCTTCGGCTGTTTTTTTCATTTTTTGAAGAACCATTGCCGAAATTTCTTGCGGAGTGTATAAACGGTCATCAATTTTTACACGGGGTGTATTATTTTCTCCTTTAACAACTGTGTAAGGAACTCTTTCGACTTCTGTTTTTACTTTATCAAACGTTTCGCCCATAAATCGTTTGATAGAATATATTGTTTTTGTCGGATTTGTGATAGCTTGTCGTTTTGCCGGATCACCAACTTTTCTTTCTCCGCCGTCAATAAAAGCAACTATTGAAGGCGTAGTTCTTTTTCCTTCGCTGTTCGGAATAACAACCGGCTCATTTCCTTCCATAACTGAAACACATGAATTTGTTGTTCCTAAGTCTATACCTATTATTTTTCCCATTTATATTATATTTATTAAATTAGTATTCTGTTTTCAGCAAATAATTATCAATCTTTATGCCGATATATTATTTTGTTTTTTTTCGGAAAAAAAGACAGATTATAATATGTTGGCAAAATTAACTTGTCAGCTTTTGTGACAAAAAGGCAGTTTTAAGGGTTTATGCAACTAAACAGAAAGAATTTGAGTCCGGTTATTAATTTGAATAATGAATATGAACTATTTTACTTGGAAAAATAATTATCTTACAGGGAATAAAGAAATTGACGAACAACATAAAATGTTGTTTCAATTGGTAAATTTATTTTATTCTGAATTATTTTCTGAGGAATTTTCAAATGAGAATATCAGAATATATCAAATTCTGGAGGAACTTGACGCATTCTATGAATATCATTTTAAATATGAACGTCATGTTTATTCTGATGAAATAACTTCCGAACATTTCGGAACCGAAAATCTGTTGAAAAAAGAAATCGAATCACTTGAAATTAATAAAAAAGCTACGGAAATTATGCGGTTTTATCGCTTTGCCGAATTTTTAAGAAAATGGCTTATAAAACACGTTTTGAAATTAAATGACAATTCGGTAATGGAAATTTTAAAACAACATACAATTAATATTTCCGGAAATTAATGTTTCAAAAATTAAATTTAGATTTTTTAATTTAA
>DYOF01000222.1 GCA_020720665.1 Acetofilamentum sp.
TTACTTGGGTGTTTCATGTGTCTTAAAATTTACATTTTATTTATAAAAGTAATATTTTTTTTGTTTTTCATATTAAATTTAGTTTTAATAGCTTTGCAAAGCTAAAAAATAAATGTAAAATGCTTGATTTTTTTGAAAAACAATTCTTCGGAAATACGGTTGCAGAGTGGCTTTTGGCGTTGTTATTTATTGTCGGTTCTTTTATAACAGCCAAAATTGTTTATTGGATTTCCGGGAATATCATTAAACGAATTACAAAAAAAACGAAATCACAATTAGATGATTTGATTATTAATCAGGTTGAAAATCCGATAGTTATGGCTATTGTTATTGCCGGATTTTGGTTTGGATTTGAGTTTCTCAATTTATCAGACGGATTCAACAAATTCATAAATAAGGCATTTTATGTTGCTGTAACTTTTGATGTGTCTTGGATGATTGTTCGGTTAATTGATGCAATTATTATTCAATATCTTACACCTCAGTTAAAAAAACCAGACAAAGAGTCGGATAGTCATTTATTACTGATTGTCAGAAAAAGTATAAAAGTTGCAATATGGACTATTGCCGTTATTGTCGGGCTTAATAATGCGGGATATGATGTGGGTGCTTTAATTGCCGGATTAGGATTGGGCGGTTTAGCCTTTGCTATGGCAGCAAAAGATTCTGTTGCTAATTTATTCGGAGGAATTTCTGTTTTTATTGATAAACCGTTTAAAATCGGCGACAGAATTCAAATTGACATTTATGACGGATTTATAATCGACATCGGATTAAGAAGCACTAAATTAAAAACATTAAACGGACGAATAGTTACAATACCGAATCATAAATTTACCGATTCGTTTATTGAAAATGTTACATCAGAACCCAGTCGAAAAATTATTTTGTATTTAGGCTTAGTATATCAAACACCGGTTAAAAAAGTACACGAAGCTATCGAAATTTTAAAGGATATTGATAAAACCAGCAAATATACCGAGGAAAATTGTATTGTTTTCTTTGAAACTTTTGGTGAATTTTCAATAAAAATTAACTTTACGTACTTTATAAAATCTGAACCGGATTATTGGTTTTTGGCACCTAACGATATTAATCTTGAAATTCTGAACCGATTTAATGAAGCCGGCTTAGAATTTGCATTTCCGACACAAACTATTTTTACACAAAAGAACTGAAATTGAATATATGAAACACCCGGGTAAAACGATTTTTTACACACAAGAGCATGACTACCGGAAGA
>DYOF01000129.1 GCA_020720665.1 Acetofilamentum sp.
ATGAAACACCCGGGTAAAACGATTTTTTACACACAAGAGTATGACTAACAGAAGATATTAATTAATGCAGATTTAGGACGGTGTTCCTATGTGCAGGAAAGAACAAACATTTTAAATAAGTATAAGCATTCAATTTGTAGATTATTAATTATTTACAAATTTTTAAACACATGAAAGAATTTTATGAAGAAATTTTTAATCATTCTTATCGTTATTGCAGCAGCTTATTTAACCGCTTTTTATACAAGCGGAAAAAAAAACGGATATACAAGCCCGTTTGAATTTAAATTAATTTTAAAAAATTTAGGTATTACGTTTGAAACAAAAACTCTTTCACATTTTGAAAAAGGATTATTGCTTTTAAACGAAGAAAATTATGATGATGCCTTAAAAGAATTTTTGAAAGCATCAGAAGATGAAAATACAGGTGAGATTAACTATTATATAGGTCATTCGTATTTATTAAAAGGAGATTACAAAAATGCCCTTGATTTTCTGAATAAAGCCATAGAATTAGATTCCGAGAATGAAAAAGCATGGCTTGACAAAGGAATTACCAAATATAATCAAGCTCTATACACTGATGCAATTAATGACTTATATTTTTCTACCGAATTAAAACCGGATATCGTTGAGGCGTATTATTATTTGTCATTATGTTATGAAGCTGAACAAAAATTTGAGCTTGCTCTGCAATCAGCTGAAACAGCTTTACGCTATGACTCATTACATATTAATGCACGATTTAAAGCCGGCTACATCGCTTTTGATATGGATAGTTTTAAGATTGCAAAGTTTCATTATCTTACACTTCTTAAAACCAATCCGAACCACCAATTCGCCCTGCTGAATTTAGGTTTAACTTACAACTATTTAGAACAAGCTGATTCTGCTGAATATTACTATAACAAAGTTATTGACTTATATCCCGAATATGGTTTGGCATATAATAATAAAGGATATTTATATCAAAAAAAAGAAGATTACAAAACAGCAATCGAATTATATTCAACAGCAATTAAATATGATAATTCAAATACTCGACCGATTTGGAACCGAGGAGATTGTTATTTTGCCGAAAAACAATATCAAAAAGCAATTAATGATTATAAAACCGTTTTTGAAAAAAACAATTCTTATTATAACACTTTATATCAAATCGGCGAATCATATGAACATTTGAACAAGATTGCCGATGCTTTAAGTTATTACGAACAATATAAGTCTCGAACCAATTCTGAAGGGGTATATTATAAACAAGTAAATGAAAAAATCAAAAAACTGAAAAAAAATGTTTTCTGAAAAAAAAATCAGCGATGAAGATTTTGTAAATAATTACAGTAATCGGAACAAAGATATCGGTCGCAGCGACAGATATGTTAAAGGAAACAGCAAATTTGACGAAAGAGTATTTTTCTCTATTTTTCTCGGAATCTTATACTTAATTGCATATTACCTGTTTTCAAAATATATATTCATACCGTTTTATTAAGCCCTTTTTGATGACAAAAACCTCATTACTATTTATCGGGTTTTCAATATTATTGATTGCCCTCATCCTTTTTGACATCCTAATCGGCTCATTCTCAATATCATTTAACGATTTCCTGCAATACTTGGTCGGAAATCCGATTAAACCGGAAATAAGAAAAATTCTTTCAGAATTTAGAATCCCTAAAACGAAAACGGCCGTTATTGCCGGAGCTGCACTTTCAGTTGCCGGACTGCAAATGCAAACTATTTTCAGAAACCCCTTAGCAGGTCCGTATGTTTTAGGAATAAGTGCAGGAGCCGGTTTAGGCGTTGCATTAGTTTTGCTTAGTCCGTTGCCCCTATACATCTTCTCTGATAACGGAATGAATTGGCTCACAATTATTTCTGCATGGATAGGTTCAGGGCTTATTTTGTTTATCATATTTATTTTTTCACTAAAAGTTAAAGATGTTGTTACAATATTAATTATAGGCATCTTATTAGGAAGCGCTATGAGTTCTGTAATCAGCATTTTACAATTCTTAGGAGAAAAATCAGAAGTAAAAACTTTTATAATTTGGACTATGGGAAGTTTGTCAGGAGTTTCAAACGAACAACTGAATATTCTATTTCCTGCCGTAACAGGCGGTTTAATTATAAGCCTGCTATCCGCTCGATTTTTAAACATCCTGCTGTTAGGTGAAAATTATGCCTCCGGTTCAGGATTAAATTTAAAAACTACTCGTTTTATAATATTTTTAAGTACCGGTATTTTAGCCGGTTCGGTTACTGCATTTTGCGGACCGATAGGATTTGTGGGAATAATTGTTCCGCATATTGCACGTATGGTTTTTAAAACGGCTCTCCACCAAGTTCTGATTCCTGCATCAGCAATAATAGGAGCCGTTCTTATTCTATTCAGTGATATTTTGTCTCAACTTCCTTTATACAACGGTATGATGCCTATCAATTCAGTAACGGCAGTTCTGGGTATTCCTATTGTAATTTATATACTCCTTAAAAATAAGATATAAATTAACTATAATTTAATTTTTATGAAATAATAATACCTTTGTAACGTTTTATTCTTATTAATTTTTAATATTATGCAAAATATCAGATTATTGTTCTCAATTAAAATTTTTTTAATAACAATATTTTTTTCCGGAAACTTAAACTGTCAAACCGTTGAACCCAATATGTCATTTGACAATCTTACGTATGATTTCGGCACAATAAAAGAATCAGCCGGAAATGCGGAACATCAATTTACATTTACCAATATGGGTGCCGAAACTATTGTAATCACTAACGTTACTTCTTCTTGTGGCTGTACAACACCGGCTTGGAGCAAAGAACCGGTTAAACCGGGTGAAAAAGGATATATAAAAGCAGTTTATAATCCGTATAATCGTCCGGGAGCTTTCCATAAAACAATTACCGTAACTTCCAATGCAACGAACAGCCCCCTAACTTTAAACATTAAAGGTGAAGTTATTCCCAAAGAAAAAGACATTGCAGATGAATATCGATATGAATTCGGTCCGATACGAATGAAGAAGAATAATGTTCATTTCTCAGAAATATATAATACCGAAATTAAAGAAGACATAATCGAAATTTTTAATCCTACAAAAGAAAGCATTACCATAGGAATTGATGAAAAAAGGCAATTACCCGCACATATTAATTTTGTTTGTAATCCGAAAACTCTTGCACCAAATGAAAAAGCTCTTATTACATTTACGTATGATGCTTCAAAGAAAAATGATTGGGGTTATGTTTATGACCGAATCTATATAAGTTTTAACGGAAATTCCGACCCGAATCAAAGAATAAATGTTAGTGCCGTAATTAAAGAAAAACCATCACCCGAATTAATTAAAAATCCGCCCATATTCACAATAACAGGAGACAAAACCTTTGATTTCGGAACCATAAAACAAGGCGAAACCATTGAACACATATTCAAATTTAAAAATACCGGCAAAAACGATTTAATTATCAGAAAAACAAAAGCCAGTTGCGGTTGTACAGCCGTACAATTAGGAGATAAAATTATTAAACCCGGAGAAGAAAGCAGTATAAAAGCAATATTTAACTCAAGCGGCAAAAGCGGAAATCAACATAAATCAATTACCATAACAACTAATATACCCGACATTGAAGGGCAGGAAAAACAATCTGATATTATTTTAATGATGAAGGGTATTGTAGAAACTCCTAACTCAAATAAATAAGCATCAACTATATTCTTCATAAAAAGGACAAGTTATACGGCTTGTCCTTTTTATATTTTTCTGTTGCTAAACATTAAAAAAAAATAGTAAAATTTAACACGTTCGGAATTTTTTTTTTCTTTAATTTGTTGCATCTTAAAAATATTTAATCAATCAAATTAATACTATCATACCTATGACAAGTCAGGATTATATTAACAAAGAAGACAAATACGGTGCACATAACTATCATCCGTTGCCGGTTGTTTTAGAAAAAGGAGAAGGTGTTTTTGTTTGGGATGTTGAAGGAAAAAAATATTACGATTTCCTTTCTGCCTATTCAGCAGTAAACCAAGGTCATTGCCACCCGAAAATAATAGGTGCAATGACAGAGCAGGCAAAAAAACTTACCTTAACTTCAAGAGCCTTTTACAATAATGTTTTAGGCGAATTTGAAGAATATGTTACAAAATATTTCGGTTACGATAAAGTTCTTCCGATGAACACAGGAGCGGAAGCTGATGAAACAGCTTTAAAACTGGCTCGTAAATGGGGATATGACAAAAAAGGAATTCCGGAAGGAGAAGCAAAAATAATTGTTTGCGAAAACAATTTTCACGGACGTACAATTACAATTATCTCAATGTCAACCGATCCTGATGCCTACAAAGGTTTCGGACCATACACACCGGGCTTTAAAACAATTCCGTACAATGACATAAATGCATTGAAAAAAGAATTAGAAGATGAAAATGTAGCTGCATTTTTAGTTGAACCGATACAAGGAGAAGCCGGAGTTTTTGTTCCGGAAAACGGGTATTTGAAAAAAGCATTTGACCTTTGTAAAGCAAATAACGTTTTATTCATTGCTGATGAAGTTCAAACCGGAATTGCACGAACCGGAAAATTGTTAGCCGTTGACCACGAAGGAGTTCGCCCCGACATTTTAATTCTGGGGAAAGCCATTTCAGGCGGTGCTATGCCAATTTCAGCTGTTTTAGCTGATGATGATATCATGTTAGTAATTAAACCCGGAGAACACGGTTCAACTTTCGGAGGAAATCCATTAGCCGGAAAAGTTGCTATTGCGGCACTTGAAGTTGTCAAAGAAGAAAAATTAGCTGAAAATGCCGAACGCATGGGTAAAATTTTTCGAGAAGAACTTTCAAATATTAAATCTGACATGGTTGAACTCGTCAGAGGAAAAGGACTGCTTAATGCTATGATTATTAAGCCCAAAAACGGAAAAGAAGCTTGGGATGTTTGCTTAAAATTACGAGATAACGGTTTATTGGCAAAACCTACTCACGGTCATATCATTCGTTTTGCTCCGCCCTTAGTAATAAACGAAGAGCAAATCAGAGACGCCGCTAAAATTATTAAAGAAACCATTCTTTCGTTTTAAAAAAAACGGCTGCCTTTTTGGCAGCCGTTTTTACTTTATTTTATAAGAACTCCAAAAGGCTTCCACATATTCAAGCTCATCTAAATAAATTCTGCCGTCAATTATATTTGGTTTTTTTGTAATTATATTTGTTACTTTTAACTCACTATTCTTTGTATCTATTTGGTTATCTACCTCTTTTGCGTAAGAATAATTTGTTTCACTGCTAATTTTATTTAAAACATAAATTCCGTTTTGTTTTGAATACTGTACTTCAAATTTTGAAAATACATTTTTAATATCCTGTTCTGCGTTTTCTCGATTTACATAAAGTGTTCGTGAAATACTTGATTGATTGCTGCTTTTAACAGTTGTTGTGTTATACAAAACGGCATAATCCTCTTTATTAATAAAAATTTCACCCGAATAAAAATAATCATAAAAACCTCCGGTAACTAACAAACTCGGTTCTTGTGCTTTATAAGCTAAAACCCAAACCGAATCGCCGTTATAAACAATTTCATCTTTTAATACAATTTCAAATTGATTTAAACGATCAATATCCAATATATTTCCTTTATGTCTGACGATGTCATATTCAAGCATTTCATCTAAATTGGTACTGCCGTCTGATAAAGTAATCGGCTCAAAATTACGTCTGACATTCAAGAACAGATAATTAATATTTTTAAATGTTTGATAAATACTTTGTTTTTGATATCCGGTTTGATCTGACATCAATACAATTAATTCCCTTTTCTTACTTTCACTATTTTTTAATCTATCTTCGGAAGAAAAATAAAATTCGTAATTATACGGAATATTCAAATAATTATCAGGAATAAAATGTACTGCTTTTTTCATAATTGTATAAGGCAATAATGATTTTTTCTCAACAATTACTTCATCAATTTCAATATTATCTGAAATAAGTTCTAAAATTAAATTATTGTTTCCGGCAACATCAACAATATTATAATCTTTGGATTTAAAACCGACACACGAAACACTGATTTTTCCTTCAAAATGATTTTCGGGAATTTCAAAATTAAAATTTCCTTCAAAATCAGAAACCGTTGCTAAAGTTGTTCCTTTAATTGAAATTCCGGCAAACGGAATCGGGTTTTTAGTTTCTGAATCAATAATTTGCCCTGAAATATTTTGTGAAAAATTATACAAACTAAGATTTAATAAAATAATACTAATAAAAAATTTCTTTATCATTGGCTACATTATTTATAAATTTTACCTTTGCGAAGGTAATAAAATTATAACGGATTTTTCTGATATTTAATATTAAATTTTTCAAAAAATGAAACACCCCGGTAAAACTATTTTTCACACAAAGGAGC